>JBPYEE010000682.1:0-9062 GCA_051985095.1 Vicinamibacterales bacterium
CGACGCTCGACCCGGTAACGGCGAAGGAGCGGTTCGGCTGGAAACTCTTCCACTACACCTGGAACAATCCGGCGCCGGGCGCACACACGCTCGTCTCGCGCGTGACCGATACGAGCGGGCGAGTACAGCCGACGGCGGACGATCTCGCGACGAAGAAGTCGTTCCTCGAGGAGAATTCTCAAGCGCCGCGGAAGATCATGATCTCGTAGGGCGCTCCTGAACCTGCGCCGCCGTCATCCCGTAGAGCGGCGGCGCAGGCACCTCCAGCATCCCCAGCATCGCGTAGAGCTGGCCGCGGTGATGGATTTCGTGCTCCGGCATCATCCGGAGCCATTTCCAGGTCGTCAGCGGCGTCCCTTCGGGCGTTCGACATTTCGCCGCCAGCATCCCGGGCGTCAGCGCACGGAACTGCTCCATCGATTCCCCGTGCAGGCGATCCAGCAACGCGAGCACCGCGTCCTTGCCCTCGGCCAGTTCGCGTCCGTGTGACGTGTAGGCGGTTGGCCGGTTGTGGACCGTTTCCGCCCAGATGTAGCGCTCGGTGACGGCAATGTGCCGCACGAGATCGCCCAGCGTAAAGGCGCCCGGCTTGTAGGTCCACTCCAGCCGATCGGCGGGGATGCACGTCGCCACCCGCCGCGTTCGCTCGCGTACCCGGTCGAACTGATGGAGAAATTCATCGAGCGAGAACATGATCCCGCCTCCTCCAGACAACGTTACAATGCGCCGCATGACCCGTCATCTGTCAATCGGCGCGATGCTGACCGTTACGTTGATCAGCCTTGCCGTCGGGCACCGCCTTGTCGGCCAGCGCATCGAGGCGGCGACCACGACGGCCCCGCGGTTCGAAGTCGATCCTCTCTGGCCGAAACCGCTGCCGAATCACTGGATCCTCGGGCAGACGATCGGCGTCTCGGTCGATGCGCAGGATCACGTCTGGATCATTCACCGCGCCGGCTCGCTCGAGCCGGGAGAGCAACACGCGACAACCACGCCGCCCACCGCGCAGTGCTGCGCGCCGGCGCCGCCGGTGCTCGAGTTCGATCAGGACGGGACGCTGATCGGCCACTGGGGCGGCCCCGGTCAAGGCTACGACTGGCCCGAGTCGAATCACGGGATCACGGTGGATTACAAAGGGAACGTCTGGATCGGCGGGAACGGCCGCGGTCAGCCGCCAGGGGCGGCGCGGGGCACTGGGGCGCGCGGACGCGGGCGCGGCGAGCAGACGCTCGACGAATCGCAGACCGGCGGTGTGCAGGGATACTTCAACGACAGCATGGTGCTGAAGTTCACACAGTCGGGCCAGTTTCTGATGCAGATCGGCAAGCCGGGCCAGAGCAAAGGGAGCAACGATACCGAGAACCTCCGGCTGCCGGCGAAGCTCTTCATCGACAAGACCGCGAACGAAGTCTATGTCGCAGACGGGTACGGCAATCACCGCGTGATCGTGTTCGACGCCGACACCGGCCAGTACAAACGTCACTGGGGCGCGTACGGCCACCGCCCCGAGGACGTGAACCTCGGCAACTACGACCCCGCGGCGCCGCCCGCGCAGCAGTTCAGAAACCCGGTACACTGCGCCGAGCTGTCAGTCGATCGCCTGCTCTATGTCTGCGATCGCGTCAACGATCGCGTGCAGGTGTTCCATCCCGATGGCACCTTCGTCAAGGAAGTGTTCATCGAAAAGGGGACGCGCGGATCGGGATCGGCCTGGGATATCGCCTTCTCGAAGGATCCGCAGCAGAAATACCTGTATCTGGCCGACGGCGAGAACGATCGCGTCCACATCTTCGATCGCCAGTCGCTCGAGCTGCTGACGACCTTCGGCGAAGGCGGACGGCAGCCGGGCGAGTTCTACGGCGTCCACAGCATCGCCACCGACTCCAAGGGCAACATCTACACAACGGAAACCTATCGCGGTCAGCGCGTGCAGAAGTTCGCCTTCAAGGGCGTCGCGCCGATCACGAAGAAGGATCAGGGGGTAGTATGGCCTCGAAAACCGTGATTGCCGCCGCGATCGCGGCGCTCGGCGTCGTCGCGCAGGCGCAGGACGCGCCCAGGCCGACGTGCAACAAATGCTCGGCCACGTACATCGACGTCGCCGAAATCCAGCAATACTTCGCGCGGGCGACGCAGTCGGTCGCCGACCAGCAGGTGCGCGATGTCGACATTGGCAAAAGCCACGTCGCCATCGGCGTCGTCTATCGCGGCAAGATCACCGGCACGCCGAACGCCGCCGAGCACGACCAGGTGAGCGAGGTGTATCACATCATCGAAGGCACGGGGACGCTGGTCACCGGATCCGACATCGTCGGCTGGAAGCGGCGGCCCGCTGATCAAACGGCCGTGCGACTGCTCAATGGCCCCGGCGGTGACGGCACCTCGATCCGCAACGGCGTCACGCACCACCTGAAGCCGGGCGACGTCATCGTGATTCCAGCCGGCGTTGGCCATCAGTTTACGCAGATCGATGATCACATCCGGTATCTGATGGTGCGCATGGATCCTGACAAGGTCACGCCGCTCAAGGACGAAGCGGCGTCACGCGCGGATCTGAAAGGCAGCCGGTAAATGAATCCGCGGCGCCAGTTCCTGAGATTTCTCGCGGCCAGCCCGTATCTTCGGCGCTCGCCCTCGAGGCGCAGTCCTCCGAGGTCATTGCGACGCCGCGCGACGCGCTGAACGTGATGGATTTCGAAGAGGCGGCGCATCGCAAGGTTCAGCCCGGCCACTGGGCGTACATGAAGAGCGGCGCGGTGGTCCTCGCGTCCGTCGGGATTTACGGCGTCATGTCGTTCGCCGTCAATCAGCGGACGCAGGAATTCGGGGTCCGGATGGCACTCGGCGCGGACGCCTCGCGGATCGTCACCGACGTCATGAGGCACGGCCGTCTGCAGATCGTCCTCGGCGTGAGCCTGGGGTTCGTGGTCGCCTACGCGCTGGCCGTGGCGCTGGCGAACGGAGTCCAGAACACGCTGTTCGGCGTCACCGCCCGCGATCCGATTACCTACACGACGGTGTTCGCCGTGGTGTCGATCGTTTCCCTCGTGGCGACTCTCGTGCCCGCGCGGAGGGCAACTCGCGTCGACCCGCTGACGGCGTTACGCGCCGAATAGCCGCGGCGCGCGACCGGGTGGTCGGTTCACACCCACGCGCCGGCGCGCATGACCGGCTCGGAGGCCCCGCTGGCGGTCAGGCCGTCGACGTCGACCTCGCGCGATCCAATCATGAAGTCGACGTGGATCGCGCTCTTGTTTCCACCCGCCCGTTGGAACGCTTCGTCATCCATCGCGTCGCCGCCCTCGAGCGTGAACTTGTACGCCGTGCCGAGGGCGACATGGCTCGCCGCGTTCTCGTCGAACAGCGTGTTGTAGAAGAGCACGCCCGATTGTGCGATCGGCGACCCATGGGGCACGAGCGCCACCTCGCCGAGCCGACCGGCGCCAGGATCGGTTTCGACGAGCTGCCGCAGGACCGCTTCGCCACGTGTCGCGGCGAGACCGACGATGCGGCCATCCTCAAAGGTGAGCGTGAAGTCCTCGATTAACGTGCCGGCGTAGCTCAGCGGCTTGGTCGCACGGACCGTGCCGGCGACACGCGCGCGGTCGGCGATCGTGAAGACCTCTTCGGTCGGCAGGTTCGCCACGAATGGAATGCCGTTGCGGCTGGTAGAGCGGCCGCTGACCCAGGTATGCCCGCCCGGCAGTCCGACGGTGAGATCGGTGGCAGGTCCGCGGAACCGGAGCGCGGAAAACCGGCGCGCGTTCAGGAACGCGCTGCGCGCCGCCAGCTCGGCCAGGTGATCCTGCCAGGCGGCGACCGGATCGGGCCGATCGAGCCGGCAAAACCGCTCGATTGTCTGCCACAGCCGGGCGCTGCGCTCCGCAGGCGGCGCGTCGGGATAGACCTTGCCGGCCCAGGCCTCACCCGCCGCCGCGATTACCGCCCAGTTTGTGTCATTGCGCGAGATCAACTGGCGAAACGGCACGAAGGCGTGCGACACGGCCTGCTGCAGCCCGCCGACGAGTTCGACCGGCTGGGCCGCCAGAAGGTCCGGATCGTTGGCGTAGATGGACAGCAGCGCTCCGCCGCCGTGCACGTGCTCGACGAGCGCCGTCGGCAGCCAGCGCGAGACCGCCGTCAAGGACTCCCGGCGCGAGGACTGGAACCGCGAGACGAGCAGCGGTTCGTCGCCCCACACCGGCTCGACGAGCTCCGCGCCGGCGCGGTAGGCGCTGGCGGCGACGGCCCGGACAAGCGGTGCCGCCTCGAGCGACACGCCCCCGTTCACCAGCGGCCCGATGATCATCAGGCGCTGCCCCGGCCGGAGGTTCAGCGCGACACGCACGGCGAGGTCGCCGTAAGCCTCGAGTCTCATAAGGAATAATGATGGCCCATGTCGTCGGTGGCGATCATCCCGATCGCGCTCGTCGCGGCGATGGTGAACGGCGCGCTGGGGTACGGCTTTTCCTCGATCACCGTACCGCTGGCTCTGCTGTTCCTGAGCAACCGCGTGCTGAACCCGGCCCTGGTGCCGATCGAAGTGGCGCTGAACGCGTACGTCCTCGTCATCAACCGGGCCGCCCTGCCCGGCGTTGCCCGCCGGCTGTGGCCCGTCGTCGCCGGCCTCCTGCCGGGCGTGGTCATCGGCACCGTCGTGGTCCTGAGCGTGAGCCCCGCCTGGCTGAAGCTGGCCACGTACCTGGCACTCCTGCCGCTGATCCTGATGCAAGCGTCCGGCTTTCGACGGCCGGTTCGCTCGGAGCGGTCGGTGGGCAGCCTCTTCGGCGTCGGCATCGGCGTGCTTTACTCGGTGACGACGATCTCAGGTCCGCCGCTGGCGGCGGCGCTCAACAACCAGGGCTTCTCGAAGGACGAGTTCCGCGCGGCGCTCGGGTTCGTCCGTTTGGCTGAATCGACCCTGACAGCGATCGCGTATTTGGCGGCGGGCCTCTTCGCGCGTGAAAGCATGACCCTCATCCCCGCCATTCTTCCGGCCGTCATCATCGGCGCCCCGCTCGGGAGCGTGATGATTCGGCAGGTGCGGACCGAAACCTTTCGACGCGTGTGTATGAGCTTCGACGCCTGGGTCGTGGCGTTCGGAATCTCGACCCTGCTCGGCGACCTGCGGATCGTCGAACGTCACGCCGCTTTTACGGTCCTCGCGGCCGTGGCCGCCATCGACGCCATCCTCCTGTACCGCTATTTCGCGATGGCTCGCGGCACCGATTGGTGACGCGCCGCACGGGCGGGCGCCCGGCGGGGTGTTCGGCCCAGGCACCCGCAGTAAAGTAATGAGCATGAAACTCCTGTTTGCTGCCTGTCTTCTGGCCGGCTGGCTCGCCCCGGTGTTTGCGCAGAGCGCGGCCCCCTCTGACGCCGTAGCCGTGCTCGTCGGACGGTTGGATCTCGAACGATACAAGGCGACTATCAAAGGGCTCACCCAATTTGGCGACCGGCGGCAGGGCACCGACCGCAATCGTGCTGCGGTGGACTGGATCGACGCGCAGCTGAAGTCCTACGGGTGCCCGACCGGTCGCATCCACTACGAATTCAAGACGCCGCCGCCCACCCAGGGCCGTGGCCGCGGGCGCGGTGCGGACGAGGCACAGGGCGGCGGCCGATTGCGCGGCATCCGTGCGCCGACCGGCGTCAACACCGATCCGATGAAGCAGCCCGACGAGAAGCTGCGCGCCCTGAATTCGCAGCCGGCCGTCGACGGCCCACGCGAGGAGGTCTATTGCACCAAGGTCGGCACGACCCATCCCGACGAGATGTACATCGTCAGCGGCCATATGGACGGCCACGGCTGGGGCGAGGCGGCCAACGACGACGCCTCGGGCACAGCGGTGGTGATGGAGCTGGCCCGCATCTTCAGCAGTGCGGAGGTGCAGACGGAGCGCACGATCCGTTTCGCGCTGTGGAACAACGAAGAGACCGGCACCAACGGGGCACGCGCCTACATCGCGCAGCGGCAATCGCTGCAGGGCACGAAGGACGAGCCGCGATGGCTCGGCATGATCCAGCATGACATGATGCTGTTCGACCACGGGATGCCGCGCGCCGATGGGACCGTCAGCAAGGAACAGCGGCCCGAAGCCGACGTGAACATCGAGTTCCAGGTGAACTCGAAAATGGCGGTGGAGAGCCAGAAGCTCGCATGGCTGCTCGAGACCGCCAACGAGAAATATGCGACCGATTATCCGGCCCGCGTCGGGAGTCACATGACCAACACCGATTCGGGCCCGTTCCAGGATCTGATCCCGGCCATCAGCGTGCGCGAGAACGAACGCGGCACCGAAATCGGCGCCGGCTGGGATCCGCAGTGGCACCAGCCGACCGACCTCTATGTGACCTATAACAACAAGGATTTTCGCCTCGGACTCAACGCGGCTCAGACGACGCTCGGCGCGGTGGCTCAGTTAGCAGGCGCCTCGCTCCGGCGCTAGAATCGCGGCATGGCTCTCCGCTTTGTCGCCGCTGCGGTCCTCGCGACCGCCATTGTCAGCGCCCAATCGCCGCTTGTCGAGCGCGTCGGCGATACGGGATTCATTCAGATACGCGCCGAAAGCTTTTCACAGCTCGACGCGCCGCATCAGGCGCTCGCGTACTGGCTGACACAGGCCGCGATTGCCATCGACCCGATCATCTACGACCAGCTGTCGCAGTACGGCATCCGCGAGAAGCGGCTCCTCGAGGGCATTGTCGGCCATTCCTCGGGGATCGCGCCAGAGACGCTCGCGAAGATCCGGAATTTCGCGTTGCGGTTCTGGGCCAACCGCGGCAATCACAATGAAAGTACGTCGCAGAAATTCCTGCCGGAATTCACGGTCGAGGAGCTCCAGCAGGCGGCGCTGAAGGCGCGCGCCAACGGTGCGTTCGCCCACGGCTACGCAGATTTGCCGAAGCTGGCCGACGATGAGGCGGTGCGGCGCGAGGTCGCTGCGCTGCGCGCGCCGCTGTTCGATCCGAGCGTCGAGCCGACGGCCCTGGCCAAGACGCCGCCGCCCGGTAAGGACATCATCCAGGCAAGCTCCAACACGTTCTATCGCGGCGTGACGCTCGAGGAGCTCAAGAATTTCAAGGACCGCTATCCCCTGAACTCGCGAGTCGTCAAAGGCCCCGATGGCGCGATCCGCGAAGAGGTGTACCGGGCGGGGACCCCGGACGGACGTGTGGCGCCGGGCGTCTACGCCGTGTACCTGCAGCAGGCGATCCAGTATCTGGAGAAAGCGCGGGCCGTCGCCGCGCAGTTCGACCAGGCCCAGGCCCGCGTGATCAGTGATCTCATCCGCTACTACCAGACCGGTGAGCCGGCCGACTGGCTGCAGTTCGGCAGCGACTGGGTCCGCAACGACGCGCCGGTTGATTTGGCGAACGGTTTCATCGAGATCTACCGCGACGCGCGCGGCGCAAAGGGCAGCTCGCAGGCCTTTGTGACCATTACCGACAAACCGGTGACGACGGCGATGACGAAGCTGGCTGAAAACGCCGCCTACTTCGAGCAAAAGGCACCGTGGGATGCGAAGTACAAGAAACAGAACTTCTCGCCGCCGGTCGTGAAGGCCGTTGAAGTCCTCATCGAGACGGGCGACTTTCACGTGACGACGATCGGGGACAACCTGCCCAATGAAAACGAGATTCACGAGCGGTACGGCACGAAGAATTTCCTGTTCCTGGGCAGCAGCCACGCGCTGACGGCGGCCGCGTCCGGCAAGTCGGACGCCGAGTTCGATGCCTCGCCAGAGGAAATCCGGCGCCAGGAGAAGTACGGCGAGGCCGCCGAGGACTTGCTCACCGCCATGCACGAAGTCATCGGTCACGGCTCGGGGAAGCTGAGCGAGCGCCTGAAAGGGGGCGCCGAGCCGTACCTCAAGGAGTACTTCTCGACGCTCGAGGAGGCACGGGCTGACCTGATGGGCCTTTGGAACGTGTGGGATCCCAAGCTGAAGGCGCTCGGCCTGGTGACGGATCAGGAGGAGATCGCCCGCGCCATGTACGACAGCGCCGCTCGCGTAGCGCTGACCCAGCTCCGGCGCGTTCCGCGCGGCGACACGCTCGAAGAGGATCACCAGCGCGACCGGCAGCTGATTGCCAACTACATCAAGGACCGCACCGGCGCCATTGAGCAGTTCGATCGCGGCGGCAAGACCTACGTTCGCGTGAAGGACTATCAGAAGATGCGCGAAGGGGTCGGCATGCTGCTCGGCGAGCTGATGCGCATCAAGGCGGAGGGCGATTACGCTGCGATCAAGATGCTCATCGACACCTACGGCGTGCACTTCGATCCGAAGCTGCGCGATCAGATTGTGGCGCGCTACAAGCGGCTCGACATCCCGACCTACTGGGCCGGCGTCAACACCGAGATTACGGCGACCGTCGATGCCCGGGGCAACGTCACGTCGGCAAAGATTGCCTACCCGAGCGATCCGGTGCGCCAGTATCTCGCCTACGGCCGGATGTACGAGCGGTAGGGCGCCGACCGAGTCCGCGCTACGCCAGCGCGTGCACCACTCGATCGACGTCCTGATCGTCGTTGAACACCGAGACCGACAGCCGGAGCCGCTTTTCGTTCTCGATGATCGTGGCGGTGATGTTGCCGTCGTTGAGCTTCCGGATGGTCGTCGCGACGTCGGGCACCTCGAACGCCACGATCGGCGTCTGGGTCCCGCGCGGCGTCACGGACCGGTAGCCGAGCGGCGGCAGCTCGGCCTGCAGTCGATCGGTCAGCCGCCGTGCGTGCGTGCGGATGGTCCCGACGCCGATTCGCTCGATGTAGGCGAGTGATTCGGCGGCAACCGCCGCGAGCGCGTTCGGGAAGGTGCCGGTTTCGTACTTCGCGGCGCCGGGCAGCGGCTCCCACGTCACGCCGACCCGATCGAAGTTCGTGATCTGGCGATGCCCGTACCTCGTCGTCGGGACGACGGTGTCCTGCAGATCGTCCCGGACGTAGAGGTATCCAAACCCGCGCTCGCCCATCAGCCACTTGTATGTCGCGGTCGCCCCGAAATCGATGCCCATCGCGCGGACATCCACGGGCACGGCGCCGACGGCCTGCACCA
>JBPYEE010000683.1:0-6554 GCA_051985095.1 Vicinamibacterales bacterium
GTCCCGGATCTCCGGCCGAAACGCGTCGCTGCCGGCCGTATGAAGTTCGAGCCCGAGACGATTACCTTTCTGGCCGTTTCCGACGCGGGAAACAGTTTTTGTCGAAGGTCGCGACGAAGAATCGAGTTTGGATCATGAACAAGGCCGAGACGAGTTCTTCCGACGCGGTAATAGGCAAGCTTGATGGTCTGCTTCCTGACCTGGAGGCTTTGTACAAGGATGTGCATTCACATCCGGAATTGTCGATGCAGGAAACGCGTACCGCAGGCATCGCAGCCGATCGTCTTCGGGCAAGCGGGTATGAGGTGACGACTGGTGTCGGAAAGACTGGAGTTGTAGGCCTGCTCCGTAACGGTGACGGCCCGACCGTGATGCTTCGAGCCGACATGGATGCGTTGCCTATCCAGGAGGCCACAGGTCTTCCCTACGCCAGCACCGTGACGTCGACCGATCGAGCCGGCGAGACCGTGCCCGTCTCGCATATGTGCGGCCACGATATGCACGTCACGTGGCTGGTCGGTGCCACCAGAGTGCTCGCGGACGCCCGCACGACATGGCGTGGCACGCTGATGGCGGTCTTTCAACCTGCGGAAGAGACAGCCGAAGGTGCTCAGGCGATGATCGACGACGGCCTGTTCAAACGCTTTCCTAAGCCGGACGTGGTGCTCGGCCAGCATGTCATTGTCGGGCCTGCCGGGACCCTCGCCGGTCGGTCGGGTGCGATCACGTCAGCAGCGGACAGCCTGCACATTCGTCTGTTCGGGCGCGGCGCGCATGGTTCGATGCCTCAAGCCAGTATCGATCCCGTCGTGATGGCTGCGGCGACGGTGATGCGGCTTCAGACGATCGTCTCGCGAGAAGTTGCGGCCGCCGAAGCTGCCGTCATCACCGTCGGGGCCTTACAGGCCGGCACGAAAGAGAATGTCATTCCCGACGAGGCGATCATCAAACTCAATGTGCGCACCTTCGATGCAGGTGTACGCACCCGGGTACTTGCGGCGATCGAGCGGATCGTCAACGCCGAGGCTGAGGCCTCAGGCGCCCCGCGCAAGCCAGAGATTACGACACTGGATCATTACCCGCTCAACACGAATGACGGGGAGGCAACCAGGCGGGTGGTCGACGGATTTGGAAAGCACTTTGGCATAGATCGGGTTCGCGAGACGGGCCCCGCGCCCGCGAGCGAGGATTTTGGATCGTTCGGTTCCGAGTGGCATGTCCCGTCGGTATTTTGGTTCGTGGGCGGCACGGATCCGGATGTGTATGCGAAAGCCAAGGAAGCGAATCGGATCAACGAGCTACCGGTGAACCACAGTCCGCAGTTTGCGCCAGTCCTCCATCCCACGTTGCGAACCGGTGTCGAGGCGCTGTTCGTCGCGACGCTTGCGTGGCTATCGCCGTAGCGTCACTCCATGCTTGTCTCGGCTGAACCGACGCGCACGGCCAGCATCGAGATCGAGCCGGCCGAGCTGTCTCCACCGACATTCTGCACTTTCGAGCGCGAATTCTCGTCGCTTACAGCCAGAGGTTGTTCATAGGCAGCCTCCGAACCCCTGAGAACTTTTTGGTCGTGTGCTCAAGCGACCGCGTGGTCACGGCCGTCGCCTCCAAGAGGCACGCCCACGGGCGCGGCGGTCGCAAAGAGCGGTCAGCAGTCGTGGTCATGCCGCGGTGTCGAGAGACGGACATGCCTCGCAGGCCGCACAGCGGTTGGCTTCAGCGCGGGCCCGGCATGCGGCAGCCGCGCCTGACGTCAGTTCCGCGGGGATCACGTCTCCGGTGCCAAAGTACATCTCATCCGAGTCTGTCCGCGAAATGCCGAATGCGGAAGCATGCGGTTGTGTTCGTCGACGTAGAACGCCACGAGTCGACGAACGGAGGCTGTCGAGCGAATGGAGGAAGAGCCACTGACGTTTAAGCGACCGCGGCGATGGTCAGGTCCCCGGTGCGTTGGACGAGCTCGCGTAGTCGGTGGTCGTAGCGTTTCTCAGGACAGCCCATGGTCATGCGACTGATCATCGGCTCTCGGGCCACTGCCGCTCAACATCGCCCAGAAGTATGGAACGTCTACGCTGTTGATACGATCGACACGCCGGGACTGCAACTCGCGCCCAAAAAGTGCAGAATGTCCGCGGAGGCAGCTCCGTAAACCGCGGACCCCGCTCGGCCGTCGGTCAGCGACGCTTCACCGGAGCACCGATCCACCACGTGATGCCATTCTGGTCGATCACGCCCGCGTTCCGGTGTCCGTACGGTTTGTCTTCGGGTTCGCTTTCCGACGACGCCCCCGCTCGAAGGGCTCGTGCGTAGGTCGCGTCGACGTCATCTACCCAGAGATAGAGCGCCGCCGGGCGGGCCTTCCAGGGCCCTCCCGCCTGACCGAGCATGACCAGCGAGTCGCCGATCCTGATCTCGGCGTGCATCACGGTCTTATCCGCGTTGCGCTGGCAGGTGGCTTCGGTCCCGCCGAAGGCCGCCTGCAGGAACGCGAGCTCGGCATCCGCATCCGGCACGACCAGATACGGTGTCACGGTCCCATACGTGTCGGTTGTCTGTGCCATGCGTCATCGTCTCAAATGCCGTCCGCAGTGGATTGTAGAAATTTGACGTGGTTCTGAAACGAGGTTCGCGCCGCCTGGTAGCGCGCCGGTGTGATGCCCGCAAACGAGCGGAAGTCGTGAATGAAGTGCGCCTGGTCGAAATACCCGCAATCTAGCGCCACCTGTACATAGTCGACGCTGCGCCCCTGATTCGCCAATCGGAGAGCCATCTGAAACCGCCGAATCCGACAGTAGCGCTTGGGTGTGACGCCGACCGCACGCTTGAACTGTTCGATGAATTGCTTCGCGCTCATCCCAATTGCGCTCGTCACGGCTCCAATACTCGCAGTGAGAGGAACCCGATCGAACGCCGTCAACGCGACGCCGACGGCCGGATGCACGGCGGCCGGGACGAACGTCTCTCTCAACGCGGACTCGATCGCATCGAGCTCCGCGTCAGGGGTTCCGCACTCGAGGAGCTGCTCGCGCAGATCGACGCTGCGCCGCCGGCCCCACAGCAACTCCAGCGGCGTGTCCGTGTCGCGCGTCTCGTTGGCCGGCGCTCGGATGAATGCGGCCGTTCCTCCGGGCCTGAACGCGACGCCCGCGACGTACTCCTGCTCGGACTTATCGATAATCTGATAGCGCGTCTGTACGCCGGCCAGGATCGTTCCGGACGTGGAGATGCACTGGTCGGGCCGTTCCGGGTCGTACACACGCGTCCGGTCCTCTTTCAGGTTCACGATCAGTTGGGCAGCGCCCGTGGGGAGGACGCGTTCGAGGCCATGTGGACACGGACTGTCGCGGACCGCCCATATCGATTCGATGACCGCGTCGAGCGGTGGACGGGGAGCACGATGATAGAAGTTCACGACAAGAACCCGGTCCGCACGCCGATCTAATCGTAGGACATCTTCCTACCGCTGTCCCTACCAAAACTCCGTTGGTCCCATGAGAAGCCTTGGACGACCTGCTAACAAAGTCTTCCCGCCGCGCCGCTCCAGTGTCCGGAGGCGCGAGTTGGCACCGCCGCGGACAGCCGGGGTGCGCAGCGGGCGGACGACGGGTGAGTACGGGTTGGTCTGACGGCGGCGAGAGCGATGGTCAGGCGGCGCGCCGTTCGTAATGGTGATGGAGACCGTGGGGGACTTGAACAATCGCGCCGCAGGTTGGCCGCAGACCGCGAGAACTCGCGCGCAAACATGCAGAATGTCTGTAGAGACAGCTCGGCTTTCGCTCAGACAACAGTTCTCGCGGAGCACAACTCTGCCGCTTCACGTCGATTCGACTCCGAGCGTCTTCGGGAGCTCCGCGGTCGTGTACCAGTCGACGCCGGCATCCTCGAAGTCGTGGTCGTTCGACCACACTGGAATCTTCAGCGTAAGCGCGAGGGCGAGCACATCGACATCGTCTGGGTCGCGCTTGCCGATGCGGCGCTTGGCACTCGAGAGCTGGTCCTGGTACTCCGACTGTTCGATGACAGTGACGGGGAGAGCGCCGCAAGCAAGGAGTAGCGTGTCCAGCTCGAGGCGCTTCTTCTTGGCCAGGGACGGCAGGTACTCGAAAACTTCGTCGTAAGCTGCTGCAGGCGTGAAGACGTGCTCGACCTTGTCGTGGCGAAGTGCCAGCACGGCGCGACCACCGATGACAGCGGAGAGCAAGACGTTAGCGTCGGCGACGAGCTGCACGGCGCCTCGTTCGCGACGCCTCGAAGTCTTCGAGTACGTCGTCTTCCGAGACTTTGCGCCGCTTCAGTTGGCGCGCGATGTCGCTGCTCAGCATGTCGAAGAGTTCGCGCTTCAGCTCGATTGGGAGAGTGATCTCAGGGCGCGGGAAGAAAATGCCAGCCAGGCGCCCGCGCCGCGTCACGAGGATCGGCGTCCTAGAGCGCAGCAGGCTCGTCGCCTTGTCCCGAAATTCCCGAACCGTGCTGATCCTCATGTGGTCACTCTGGTGACCATTATAGCGCGTGCGCCCTAGGCTGGCCATCATGGAACGAAGTCCAGAGCAGCACCCGCGTCCACACCCATATGATGCAGACAACGCCCGCAACGATGAGCAGTATGTCGCCAGCGCCCAGCCTCATACGTGGCCCTGCACTCCTGGTACTTAGTACAGTTGCTCGTTGCACATGCGAATTTGCCCGACTCACGCCCATAATCGGTATATAAGACGACGTCTGGAGGATGCGATGGTCGACCACACACGACGCAAGCTCATGAAGTCGGGCGCCGCCGTCGCGGCAATGGCCGCCGTTCCGCCCGTGCTCGCACAGCGGGCCACCCAGGGCGCTGCCGCTGGAAAGTTCTACGAGAAGGGCAGGGTCCGGATCCACTACCAGGAGTGGGGCTCCGGCTTCCCGCTCATGCTGATCTCGGGTGGCGGCCTCGGCGGCTCGTCGATCACCGGGCTGACGAATCCGTTCGATGCCGTCGGCGAGTTCAAGGGCGAGTACCGCTGCATCGGGGCCGACCTCCGCACCGCCAACGGCGGATCGAGTGGCCCGCTCGAAGTCGATCGCCCATGGGACCAATTCGCCGACGATCAGATCGGCCTCATGGATCACCTCGGTATCGACAAGTTCATGGTCATGGGCTTCTGCATCGGCGGCCCGCTGATCTGGAATCTCCTCAAGCACGCTCCGAACCGCGCTGTTGCCGCGGTGCTCGCGCAGCCGAGCGGCTTCCGCGAAGAGGCGCCGTCATTGATGTTCGATACAAACATGCAGGGGTGGGGACCGGATTACGTCAAGCGTCATCCAGACATGACCATGGGGCAGGTGGAGCAGTTCCTGACGAACATGTATAAGAAGAACCCCGACTTCGTCTGGACGGTCACGCGCGACTTCGTGAAGCAGTGTCAGACCCCTGTGCTGATCTTGCCGGACGACATCCCAGCGCATCCGTACAAGGTCGCGATGGAAGCGGCGATGCTCGCGCCGAACGCTGAAGTCAGCATGTTCCCGTGGAAGGAGCCGAAGGAGCGGATTCCGCTGGCGGTGCGACAGATCCGATCATTCCTGCGCGCGCACCGTGTCGCGAACTCGACGGTGTAGGGTTCCAGATCATGCGACCCTCAGAAAGCCCGAGATATCCCACGGCAAGATCGAGCGTCAGCGAACGGCTGTCCGCCTCAAGACTCTGTCTATGCCGGCAATCGAGGGCAGGTATCGGGCCGGGAGGAGGTTGCCCTTTTCTTGCCCTTTTGGCGCCGCAAGGCGCCGCAAACGGAAGCAAATTGCGGCATGAAACGAAAGTGCGAAACGGGCGTCTTTTTGACGGGGGACTGCCCGATCCGGCAATCAGCGGCAACCGCCAGCAACGACCGGCTAAGCTTCGTGTTCAGGCTACGAACCAGGAGGTCGCAGGTTCGAGTCCTGCCGGGCCCGCCACTTTTCGGAACAAATCTGATCACCTTGTTCGCCGCAGGATCAAACTTTTGCGTCACATGTGACGTAACTGCCGTTTCTCGAACGGCGGATTGAGATGGCTGCTTGGGCACATAGTCGGGCTCGAGGGCCTGCGAAGCTATCTACACGGACATTCTGCACTTTGCCGCGCGAGTTGCCGTCATTCAGGTGGCGAGCCGCTGCTAATGCCCAGCGATCCTGATCTCGGAGACCGTGCGGCCGAACTCCTGGTGCGACGACGGTCTCCGCTCCTTCCAGCTTCGCTCGAGGTGCACGCTCGGAAGGTCCTTGTTCGTCGGAACAGCGGTCACCACGGGTCACGCGGCCACGTCGACTGACGGGCATGTCTCGCACGACGTCGATCGGTTGGCTTCCACTCGGGCCCGGCGCGCGGCGGCCGCGCGTACCGTCAGGTCGGCTGGCACTCCGTCCCCTGTGCCGAAATACATCTCGTCCGGCGTCTGTCCGCGAAACGCCGAATGCGGCACCACGCGATTGTGTTCGTCGACGTAGAACGCGACCAGTCGACGGACGGTGGCGACGCTATCCAGCGGGTGGAGAAAGAGCCACTGATGTTTCAAGGCGCGCCACCACGCTTCGATCAT
>JBPYEE010000684.1:0-6520 GCA_051985095.1 Vicinamibacterales bacterium
CGAAAAAAGAGGATCGCATCGGGGTGGACCTTGGCGTATTTGAGGAGGAAATCCTGCCAGCTGATCTTTGCGAGGACTTCGATTTTGCTGGCGACGGTCATGCCGGCCATGTAATCCGGATTTTGGCCGTGCAGCCGCACGAGATCCGCCCGTACGGTGTTGGACAGCGGCGCTTTGGCGAGGAACTCCGGCCAGGGGACGCGGCCGTTACCGACGACGACGCGATCCTCGCCGAAATGTTCTTTGTCGAAGAACATCGCGGGCTGGAGGTTCAGCTTCTCGAATGCCCGCCGGTTGACGAACTCGGCGTTGCGCGCCACCTCGACGCCCAGCTCCTCGACGAGCCGCTTTGCGGTGTAGCTGTACGGAAATGGCGTCGCGATGCCCATGGTGCCGCCATACCCGATAAAGGTCCGGCCCTGATAGGTGAATTCGTTGCGTTTCGCGTGGCCGCCGAAGTCATCGTGGTTGTCGACAATCAACACCTTCTGGTCCGCCCCAAGCGCACGGCGCCAGAAATGGGCTGCCGCGAGACCCGAGATCCCGGCCCCGACAATCACCAGGTTGTACGCCTCACGCGTGTCGACATCGAGCGTGGGGAACTGGCGAAATGCGCCGGCCTGCATCGGACCGAACGCCGCGACCGCATCCGGATAGTTCCCGCGCAATCCCGTGCGCGCCGGCGGATACGTTGCGACAGAAGGCTGAACTTCGGTGCCCGGCCGTTCGGCGGCATGCGCGAGTCGGCCCGCCCCGGCGTAGGCGCCCGCGATCCCCATCGCCACCCCGTTGAGGAAATCGCGCCGCGGAATCCGCCGATCCATGCCCAGGTCTCGGTACTCGGCGCGCCTCGTCATACGCCACCTCGGGTTTGAGAAGTCTACGAAAGGTCGACCACGAACCGACCGCGCGCCTCGCCTTTGAGCAGCGTCGCAAACGCGTTCGGGAGATCATCGATCCGGATCGTGTGCGTAATGGTGGCAAGATGCGCCGGCTTGAGATCACTCGCGAGACGCCGCCACACCTCCCGGCGTGTCGACATCGGACACATCGCCGACTCGATGCCGAGCAGCTTCACGGCGCGCAAGATGAACGGCATCACCGTCGTCTTCAGATCGGCGCCGCCAGTCAGGCCCGAGCTCGCGATGCAGCCGCCGTACATCATGGTGCGCGTCAGCCAGGCGAGCACCTCCCCACCGACCGGATCGATCGCACCCGCCCAGGTCGCCTTCTCCAGCGGCCGGGTGCCCATCTGCAGGTGGCCCCGAACGAGCACCTCCGACGCGCCGAGGGCGCGCAGGTGGTCGGTCTCGCGCTCTTTGCCTGTCAACGCGGTGACCTGATAGCCCCGGGCCACGAGGCACTGAATCGCGAGACTGCCCACGCCGCCCGTGGCGCCGGTCACGATCGCCGGCCCGCCGCCCGCGGCTAAACCGTTTCGTTCCATCTCGACGATCGACAACGCGGCGGTGAAGCCGGCCGTGCCGATGGCCATCGCATCGAAGAGCGACAAACCGGCCGGAATCGGCACGACCTGGTCGGACGACACGCGCACGTACTGCGCGTATCCGCCGTCGCGATCGACGCCCAAATCGTACCCGGTCACGAGGACTGTCTCGCCGACCTTGAAGGCTCCGTCTGAGGTCTCAGCGACCCTCCCGGCGACATCGATGCCTCCGATGCGGGGGAACTGCCGGATGATCTTTCCCGAACCGGTCGCGGCGAGCGCATCCTTGTAGTTGACGCTCGAGTACGCCGCCTTGATCACGACGTCGCCCGGAGTCAACTCGTCGAGCGACGCGTCGATCACGCGGCCGGAAACGCTGCCGGTATCCTCGAAAATGCGAAATGCCTTGAACGTCCCGGTCACCGTGCGATTTCCGCTTTGATCTGCCGCCACGCGTGGCGCGCTTCCTCCACCGAGCCTTCGTCCTCGATTGTCGTAATATCGCCCGGGTCGCGATCGAGGATTACGGCTTTCAGCACGCGGCGCATGATTTTGCCACTGCGCGTCTTCGGCAGCAGACTCACGAAGTTGAGTTCGCCGATGACCGCGATGGGGCCGAGCTCGTGCCGGACGGTCGCAATCACCTGGTCCCGCAGGTCGACCGACGGTGTCTGACCGTTCTTGAGTAGCACGAAGGCCGAGATGACTTCGCCGCGCGTTTCATCCGGGCGGCCCACGACGCCGCATTCCGCGACGGCCGGATGTTTGAGGCACGCACTCTCCACTTCAATCGTGCCGATCCGGTGCCCGGCGATCTTGATGATTTCGTCGGCGCGCCCGCCGAACCACACGTAGCCATCTTCGTCAATGTGCGCCGAATCGCCGGAGTAATACAGGCCGGGAATGCGCGACCAGTAATCCTGGCCATAACGGTCACGTTCGCCCCACAGCGCCGGCGTCAGCCCGGGAAATGGTCTCTTCAGGACCATGATGCCTTTTTCGCCGGGCGCGCACGGCCGGCCGTCGGGCGACACGACGGCCGCCTCGATGCCCGGGAGTGGGATCGTTGCTGATCCCGGTTTGATCGGGAGCATGCCGATGCCGTACGGGTTCCCGAACACCGGACCGCTCGTCTCGGTCTGCCACATGTGGTCGATGACAGGCACGCGACCGTCGAGGATCGTGTTCTGCAGCCAATCCCACGCCGGCGCGTTCAGCACCTCACCGGCGCACACGATCCGCTCGAGCCGCGAGTGGTCGATCGCCTTCAGCGGCGCGTCGCCATAGCGCATGAGCGTCCGCACCGCGGTTGGCGACGTGAAGATGCCGGTCACCCCGAACTCTTCGACGGCGATGCGCCAGTTCGCGTCGGCCTGGGGGTAGTCGATGGCGCCCTCGAAGACGACCGTCGTGCATCCGGTCAGCAACGGTCCGTACACCATGTAGCTGTGCCCGACAATCCAGCCGATGTCTGAGGTCGCCCACCACACGTCGGTTGGTTTCAGCCCGAAGCACCAGCGTCCCATGCTGAACACATGGACCTGATAGCCGCCATGCGTGTGCACAGCCAGCTTGGGCCGCGCGGTGGTGCCGGAGGTAGCCAGCATGAACGCGGGCTCGTTCGCCTCCATGGCCACATGGTCGCCGCTGTGCTGCCCCGCGTCGGCGAGGAACCGATCCCACGTCAGGCGCGGCTGACTACTCTTATGAGCGTCCGCTCGGCCATTCGACGGTGCGACACCGCGTTCGAGCACGATTACGCGCTCCACGGTCGACGAGTTCTGCAACGCCTCGTCGACGATCGGCCCGAGCGGCACCTCCTTGCCTTTCCGGTACGTGACGTCGGAGATGAACAGAAGCCGCGACCCGCTGGCACTGATTCGGTCAGCGAGAGCGTTGGCACCGAAGCCCGCGAAGACAATCGAATGGATCGCCCCGATGCGAACGATAGCCAGCATGAGCGCGACCGATTCCGGACACGGCGGCATATAGATGGTGATTCGATCGCCCTTGCGGATCCCGAGCGCGCGCAGCGACGCCGATATGCGCCTGACGTCGTGCAGAAGCTGGGCGTACGTCTTGACGACCCGGGCGCCGCGCTCGTTCAGGTAGACGAGCGCGGCCCGGCCGCCCGCGCCCGCGAGGACGTGGCGATCGACAGCGTTGTATCCGAGGTTGGTCTCGCCGCCGACGAACCATCGGAAGGTCGGCGGATCCCATTCGAACGCTGTCTGCCAGGTGCGAAACCACGGCAGCTCGTTCGCCGCTTTTGCCCAGAACACAACCGGGTCGCGTCGGGCATCGTCGATCCATCGCTGGACGATCGGCGTGATCATCGTCATCGGTCCCATGCCGCCTCCGTCATTGCGCGGAACTGGAGACCGCCGCTAGGGGCCTGATGACGCCGACATTGCCTTCGATTGCGATCTTCGTCCCAAATGGCTCCGACAGTTTCTGCAGTCGCTGCAGGATCCGCTGCGCGATCTCCGGTGGAGCGGTCATCGGCAGCCCGCGCCGCGAGATCGGACCGTCGTGGCGCCCCCAGATCGGGTAGATGCGAACCTCCTTCAGCAGTCCCTTGTCGAACTCGCTCAGCGCGATCGCGCTCTCGTAATTGATCGGTTCGACGACGCCGCGCGCCTCGAGGCCGCGGACGACGCTCTCGGCCTGCGTCACGTCGCCGTTGGGGCTGAAGTTGCAATCACAGCTCCAGTCCCATTCCCGGAAGAACTCGCCCAAGTCGTAGAAGATCGGCTTGCCTTTGTAGATCTCGATGCCGCGCAGCAGGTGCGGTCCGTGGCCGACAAACGCGTCGGCGCCGTTATCGATCGACCCATGCGCCAGCTCGACGAGGAAGTCCGGCGGATGATCCTCGAACAAGAATGCCTGCAGCACCGAGTCGCCCTGGTGGGCGTGAATGGTGGCGATCATGAAGTCCGAATACTCCTTGCCGTTCTTGATGCTTCGAAGGGTATCCTGCAGGTCACGAGGATTCATCGCGTAGGTCAGCTCGCCCGGACGGCTGCCGGCTTTATACATCGTCCCGAACAGTTCGACGGACGTCGCAGTGTCCCCAGCGGGGGGCCTAACGGCGTTTGCGTACTCGCCGCGATGTTCGAACACGCCGTCCTTCACGCGTTTGAGCAACGCGAGGTGCTCGGGCGTGACCGTGATCGCCCGCGTCAGGTTCAAGGCGTTGAGTCCCGCGCGACCACCGGTGATGCCGGCGCGGTAGGTGGCCGCGAGTCGCGACTGCGCGCCGCCGGTCTCGCCGTATATGCCCACGAGGCCGACGCGCCCTTTCGGCGTATCCACAAATCGCGGCGCTCGCGCTTCATCGAGATTCCGGCCGAATCCCGCATAGACGAGTCCGGCCTGGTCCATGAGCCTCGCCGTTTCGAAGATCCCTTCGGTCCCGGCATCCATCAAGTGGTTGCCCGCCCGGTTCATCAGCTTGAATCCCATCGCCTTGAGATCGGCAGCGACCTCTTTCGTTCCGACCATGCTGCCGGCGAGCGGACCGTCGAACGTGCGCTCGTCGCGAATCAGCGACTCGAAATTACCGAAGCCAACGTCTGCGTCGCGGATGACCTTGAGCGCGCTCTGCAGTCCCGGGTCGTTCAGTTGCGCCGCCGGCCGAATGATGATCACGTCGCCGACGCTCGCCAGCGTGAACGGCTCCGTAATCTTCATGGGGGTGTCCTTGGCCCAGTTCCGAGCCGCTGAGCGCCCACCTTGTGCACCGAGCCCGCCCGGCACCTGGCCGGTCACACGCATGGCCCCTGCGTAGGCCGCAATCAAGCCCACGAGCACTGCACCGCGAAGCTTCATGGTTCCTCCGGTCAAGCGCAGGATTGCGCGCTCCCGTTGACGCGTCACGGCTCCGTGTGAGCCGCCGGGCGTAGAGATCGACGGTCCTCGCCGGCGTCGGCCCTCCACGGCCCCTCAGGAATGCCGAGGGTGTCTTCGTAGCGCAAGAGGGACACGACCGTCAGTGGTCCACCGAACGCGCACGGCAGTTCTGAGATTTGGCAGCTGACAGGGAGATGAGTGGTTTCGATACGCGCGTCGGGCCTCCAGCGCGTGACATGATACGCCCTGGGGCCCGACTGAAGGAAGGAATCAGCGAACGGCGAACCGCAGCATGCGGTACATCAGATCAGACGCTATTTGTACCAGTCTGCGACGCCACCGTGATTGGAACACGCGCCCCGGTGCTGTTTCGCACTCGAGTACGTGCCGTCCTTGCACTTGGCCGTGGCATTCGATGGCGCGTCGGCCGGCTTCGGCTTGACAGCCTTTGCTGCCGATTCGGCAGCGCCTGTGGTAGCCGTCGTGGCGCTCTGCGTCGCGTCTTTCGTCTCTTTGGCTGCCGACTTGGTAGCGTCTTTCGTCGCCTTGCCGGTGTCCTTCGTCGCTTCCTTCGCCGACTTCGAGGCCGCTTTCGTGTCATCTTTCACGCTCGCCTGCTGGTCTGCGAGCCACGTCTGGATGCCTCCGTGACCTGAGCAGGCGCCGCGCTTGGTCTTCGCGGTCGAGTAGGTACCGTCCTTACATTCCGCCGTGGCATTGGCCGGCTTGGCTTGCTGAGCCAAGAGGGACGGGGCACCGAGGGCCAATGCCGCCGCAATGCAGGACGCCGAGAACCAGTGACCAATATTCCGCATCGGGTGCCTCCTGATTCCGATTGTCGGGGAGCCAGACGGGCCTTCGCAAGCTCAACCACTTTTGCACGCGGAGGCCGCCAACTCGCGGTGTGTCTCGCGGATCGTTATTGGCCAAACCTCGCACGTTCGTTCAGGCATGCCGTGCGCGCGGCAGAAGCGCGGCCTGATTTCGACCGGCGCGATCGCCCCGGATGGATCTCGGCTGCAACGCGGCCTGTCGGGCAGCTTTCGACGCGGGCCGCTCGGGGGTTCCTCCAGCGCAACGCCTTGATGTTCTCGAGCCGGCGAGCCAATGAAGAGTAGGAGGCTCTGGAGGTCTGTCTGTAAGATCGGTTCGACTTCCACGACGGTCGCCATTAGCGGCAGCGGGACGATGGACGCGAACATCGACGCCGACCGCGTCGTG
>JBPYEE010000685.1:0-4500 GCA_051985095.1 Vicinamibacterales bacterium
GAGGGTGATCCACCCTTCGATGTTCGCGCGGCTCATGTTGCGGTCGGGCGTGACGAGATCGAACTGCTCGGTGACCTTCGACTGCACGACGTCGAACGGATAGCCCGCTGGCCCGGTTTCATGGACAATCAGCACGCCGGCGGCCTTTTTCTCCGCGCCGATTTCGTACTTGTACGTCCACCGGCCGTAATAGGTCATGGCGCTGCCGCCGAACGCGCCCTCGACCGGCGGATCGTTGATCAACATGACGAGCGTCTTGCCTGTCATGTCGACCCCCTTGTAGTCGTCCCAGTTGTACTCGGGCGCCACGACCCCGTAGCCGACAAAGACGAGGGGCGAATCGACGAGGCTGGCCGCGGGTGCAACGTGCTTCGTCCACGCGACGACGTCGTCTTTCCACTTGAGCGTCCGCTTCGCCGCGCCTTTGGCGAAGGTCAACGACGCCGGTTCGGCGGTGATGCCGACCAGTGGAACGTGCTGAATGAACGTCCCGTCGGTGTTCCCGGGCTTCAGACCGTACTTCTTGAATTGATCCTCGAGGTACGCGACCGACCGCTCCTCGCCCGGCGTGCCGGGCGCACGTCCCTCGTACTCGTCAGATGACAACACCTTCGTGTGCGCCAGCACGGCATCGGCGTCGATCGAGGGCAGCTGCCCGATGGCGAGCGGGGCCGCGGACGGCGGTTGCGAGGACGCCGGCGGCGTCGACGAGCAGGCCGCGACGAGTGCCACCGGCAGAAGCCAGGCCCAACAACGGAGACGGACGGTGATCATCGCGTCTCAGTCTATCTCCCGTGGTTCATCAGGTCGAGCCTCGGGCCACCCTGCGGTGGGCGCCGGCCGCGTTCGACGTCTACAATAGCGGTTCCGCAGAGGAGCGTCGAATGGCGTCGTCGTATCGGATAGCCGTCATCGCGGGGGACGGGATCGGGCGTGAGGTGATTCCCGCCGGGATCGCCGCCATTGAAGCGGCGAGTCGGGGCAGCGACAGCGCCGTCTCGTTTACGGAATTCCCGTGGGGGTGTGACTACTACCTGCGCCACGGCCGGATGATGGACGCGGATGCGTACCAGCAGCTGGCGACCTTCGATGCCATTTACCTCGGCGCCATCGGCGCGCCGGCGGTGCCCGATCGCGTGTCGGCCGCGATCATCCTCGCGATCCGGCAGCGGTTCGATCAGTACGTGAACCTGCGGCCGATGCGGCTGCTGCCCGGCCTCACCTCGCCGCTGGCCAGTCGCGGGCCCGCCGACATCGACATGATCTGCGTGCGGGAAAACTCCGAAGGGGAGTACGCCGGTGTCGGCGGACGGATTCACGTCGGCACGCCCCGGGAGGTCGCCGAGCAGACGGGCGTCTTCACGCGCCACGGGATCGCGCGCATTCTCCGCTACGCGTTCGAGCTCGCGCTGAAGCGTCCGCGCCGGATGGTCGCCAGCGTGACGAAGTCCAACGCGCTGACCCACTCGATGGTGCTGTGGGACGAGGTGGCCGAGGAGACGCGGCAGCACTTTCCATCGGTGGCGTTCACGAAGTACCTGGTCGACGCGGTCGCGGCCCGGATGGTCACCGCGCCGCAGACGCTCGACGTGATGGTCACGTCGAACCTGTTCGGCGACATCCTGACCGACATCGGATCGGCGATCTCGGGAAGCCTGGGCATCGCGCCGGGCGCGAACATCAACCCCGAGCGGCAGCATCCGTCGATGTTCGAGCCGATTCACGGCTCCGCGCCGGACATCGCCGGCAAGGGGATCGCCAATCCGATCGGTGCCATATGGGCCGGCGCCCTGATGCTCGACCATCTCGGGCAGCGGCCCCTGCACGACCGCATCCTCCACGCGATCGAGCGCGTCGTCGCCTCTGGCCGGACCTTGACGCCGGATCTCGGGGGGAATGCGACGACCGCGGCCGTGTCGGCGGCGATTGTCAGCGAGATTTGATCGGCCGGCCGGATCGATGCTCAACGACGCGCACTGTCACTTCTTCTCGGGTCCCTTCTTCGGCGCGCTCGGCGGCGAGTCGGCGCTGCGCGCGCTCGGGTGGGACGCGCCGGGCGACGCCACGCACCTCGCGGATCGCTGGATCGCCGAACTGGATCGGCACGGCGTGGCTCGCGCCGCGCTCATCGCGAGTCTGCCGGACGATGCCGGGTCGGTGGGCGAAGCCGTCCGGCGGCACCCCGCGCGGTTCGTGGGCTATTTCATGGTCGATCCCACGCAGGCCAACGCGGCGGTGTCGACGGCCCACGCCATCGACCGCGATGCCCTGCGCACCATCTGTTTGTATCCGGCGATGCACCGCTATCCGTTACACGACGCGCGCGTCCGGCGCGTGCTCGATGTGGCCGCCCTCCGCCGCGGCACCTGCGTCTTCGTGCACTGCGGTGTCCTCTCAATGGGGGTGCGGAAGAAACTGGGGCTGCCCAGCCCGTTCGACATTCGATTCAGCAATCCCGTCGATCTCCTCGCGCTCGCGCTCGCGTACCCCACCCTCCCGTTCATCGTCCCGCACTTCGGCGCCGGGTATTTTCGCGAAGCGCTGATGACGGCGGACCTCTGTCCGAACGTGCTGTTCGACACGTCGAGCTCGAACGGCTGGGTGAGGTACAACCCGGGGCTGACCCTTGCCGGCGTCTTCCGACAGGCGCTCGCCGTCGTCGGACCGGACCGGCTGCTCTTTGGCACCGACTCGTCGTTCTTTCCGCGCGGGTGGGTCGCCCAGGTGTACGCGGACCAGTCGGTGGCGCTCGATGAACTCGGCGTGAGCGCGGAGGCCAGAGCGAAGATCTTCGGTGCGAACTTCGACCGGCTGTTTAATGCGGCGTCGACTTGATGTGCTCGCGCAGCAGGTCCCGGCCGAAGTCGCCGTTGAAGTCGCGCCACACCGAGTGGATGTGGTTGGCGTCGTTCTGGGTATTGTCGTATTCGATCAGAAACGTCGGCCCCTGGACGCGGTAATAGTGCTTTTGCCCGCGGGCCATCGGACCGGCCCACGCGAACGCGATGCGGTCCTCGCCCGCTTTCTTCAGCCGTTCCATCCGGCCGGCGGCAATGTCCGGCGCCATGTAACCCGTGTAGACGTCGATCAACTTCAGCAGCAGCGCGCGCTGAGCCGCATTCAGGGCGCCCGCCGGGATCCCCTCGGGCGACAGCGGATCGATCGTCACATTCGCCATCGTCACGATATCGCCGGGTGCGTCCTTGTTGATGATCGCCTTCTCGCGCTGCGAGGCGTCGAGCGACTCGAGGAGCGCCCGCGCCGCGTCCTCTTCAGCACCGAGAATCCGGAGCCCCTTCTTCGGTCCGTCCCGGACCTCCGCGGGATTGCTGCCGAAAAACGTCGGCGCGCCCGCCACCATCGAGCCGTTCACGACCGTGAAGTGCAGCGAGACGTGATGCCCTTCGACGCGCCAGCCCCACGCGTCGTGGGCCGATGGGGTGCCGAAGACCGAGAAGAAGTATTTTTCGGGATTGCGCTCGAGGCCGCGCGCGGCTTCCCCGCGGCCGCTGCGCGCGCGCTCGGCGGCTTCGAGCGCGCCCAACACCGTCTCCAGATCCATGATCTGGGTCGCCGTCATGTAGCCGCGCTGGCTCAGGCCGGAGCGCAGGAGGTCGTGTGCGAGCTTGCGCTGCGGCGGCGTCATGTCGCGAATCAGCAGCCCCTTGCGCGGAAAGGTCTCGGTCGGGATGAAGTGCCAGCGCGTACGCTCGTCGCCGGCAAATGCGAACGTGGCCTGCTGACGCTGTTCGGGCGTCAGGCTGTCGAGGAAACGCGTGGCCGCTGACGTCATCGCGGTGGACGACCGGTCCGCGGCGATGATCGAACCCGCCATCAGCGCCAGTGCCAGGCCGAGGGCCATGCCAACGCGAGCCGTGATCAGGCGTGTCATACGGCGGATTCTAGCTTGACGTCGGTGCCGCTGCGGAGGACGATTTTCGGGCAGAGGTGGAGGAGCAACGATGGCCGCGCGACCGACCTGGAAGGGGTATCTCAAGATCAGTCTTGTCAATATACCGGTCAAGGTGTTTCCGGCGACCGACGCCGCCGCGACGCTGAGTTTCAACCAGCTGCACGCCGAGTGTCAGACGCGTATCCAGCAGAAGCGCTGGTGTCCGAAATGCGCGCGGGAGGTGCCGAACACCGACATCGCGAAGGGATACGAGTTCGACAAGGGACGGTACGTCGTGGTCGACGAAGAGGACCTGCAGAAGGTCCGCGTCGAATCGACCCGCGTCATCAACCTCGAGAAATTCACCGACGATACGGCGATCGACCCGATCTACCTCGAACGCCCCTACTATCTCGCGCCAGACGGTCCGGTCGCACGCGAGGCGTTTGCGGTGATCCGCGAGGGAATGGCCGGGATGGCGGGGATTGGCAAGGTTGCGCTCTACGGGCGCGAGTACCTCGTCAAGGTTCAGCCTCGTCAAAACGGATTGGTGATGTACACGCTTCGGCACGCGGCCGAAATCCGCAGCATGGACGCGATCGACGAGC
>JBPYEE010000686.1:0-5080 GCA_051985095.1 Vicinamibacterales bacterium
TCCTTCTCGAGTTGCGCCTGCGAGGCCGCGACGTTGGCTGCCTGCTGATCAACGACTGTCTGGTACGGACGCGGATCAATCTGGGCGCAGAGCTGCCCCTTCTTCACGCGCGTGTTGTAATCGCACGTCACGTTCGTCACGACGCCGGAGACATACGAGCCGACCTGAACCGTGACGACCGGGTTGACCGCGCCCGTGGCCGTCACGACGCGGGAAACCGATCCCATCGTGACGGGGCTTGTCACATAGTGTGGCGGCTGAGGACGCTCGGCCACGTGCCACGCCGTGAGCGCAATCACGAGGAGCCACGCAATCAGCACGAACCATCTCAACCGGCCCACACCATGGCAAGGTGCAAATCTGCGACCGGTTTACGATGCGGCCAGCTCTTCTTCGAGGAGTTGCTTCTTGTGCAGCTCGGCGTATAGGCCGTTGAGTCGAAGGAGTTCGTCGTGCGTGCCGCGCTCGATGATGCGACCCTCGTCGAGCACGAAGATGATGTCCGCCTCGCGAACGGTGGAAATCCGATGCGAGACGATGATGGAGGTGCGCCGGCGCATCACACGGCGCAGCCGCGACAGGATTTCCTCCTCGGTGTAGGTGTCCACCGCCGAGAGCGCATCGTCCAGAATCAGAATTTTCGGATCGATGATGATGGCGCGTGCGAGCGCCGTCCGCTGTTTCTGTCCGCCTGACAGCGTAATGCCCCGTTCGCCGACCATCGTGTCGTAGCCTTTGGGAAAGTCGACGACATCCTTGTCCAGGCGGGCGACGGCCGCCGCCGCCGCGATTTTGTCCTGTCGGACGGGATCGGACACGGCGGCCGGGGTCGCATCCAGGCCGAATGCGACGTTGTCGCCGAGGGTGTCGGAGAACAGGAAGGGCTCCTGCGGCACGAATCCGATCGCGCCCCGCAGGACGGCCAGCGGTATGTCCCGGACGTCAACGCCGTCGAGCAACACCGTTCCCGGCGGCGGATCATGCAGGCGCGCGAGCAGCGAAATCAGCGTCGATTTGCCCGACCCGGTGGGCCCGACGAGCGCCGCCGTTTGTCCCGCCTCGATTCGGGCCGAGACGCGATCGAGCACCACCGTCGTGCCAAACGAAAACGTCAAGTCGCGGAACTCGACGTTCCCCTGCACGTGCCACGCCTCGGACGGGCGACGGCCGGCATCGGTGATCGCCGGCGGGGTATCGAGGACCTCGAGCATCCGTTTCCACGACGCCATGCCGCGCTGCAGCATGTTCGTCACCCAGCCGAAGGCAATCATCGGCCACGCCAGCATCGTCAGGTAGGCATTGAACGCCACGAACTCGCCCAGGGTGATCCGGCCTCGGATGACGTCGCGACTGCCCAGCCACAGCACCACGAGCGCGCCGAGCCCGAGAAAAAACGACATGCTCGGGAAGAAGAACCCCTGCAGCACGATGAGCCGCCGGTTTCGCCGGAGGTACTCGTCGTTGGAGCGGCGGAATCGCGCGAGCTCGGCGGCTTCCTGGCGGTAGGCGCGGACGACGCGCACGCCGGCGAGCGCCTCCTGCGTGACCGCGCTGACGTCGGCGAGCTGGGCCTGAATCTGCTCGAACCGTCGGTGAATGGCGCTGCCGAACATCTTCACGGAAATCGAGACAAACGGCAGCGGGATGAGCGACAGCAGCGTCAGCCGCGCGTCGATCGACACCATCATCGACAGCGCGACGACGAACGTCAGCAGCGTGTTGGCGGAGTACATGACCGCCGGCCCGATCATCATCCGGACGGCGTTCAGATCGTTGGTGGCGCGTGACATGAGGTCGCCGGTACGATGGGCCTGAAAGTACGCCAGCGGCAGTGTCTGCAGATGCGCGAAGAAGTCGTTGCGCATTTCGTATTCGATGTCCCGCGACACCCCGGTCAGGATCCGGCGCATGAGAAAACGGAAGACGCCGCCGAATAGACCGATGAACAACAGCAACGACCCGTATTCGAAGAGCTTCGCGCGCGTGACCCCGCGCGTCAGGTCGTCGATCGCGTACTGGAAGATCTTCGGCGAGGCCAGCGAGACACCGGTCGTGACGACGACGCACGCCAGGCCGAGCAGGAAATCACGGCGGTACCGCAGCGCGTAGCCGAGCAGGCGGCGGAACGGCGGTCCCGTCATCGATCACACGGGTTGACGACTGGCGACGCGACGCGGAGACGAGGGAGCGGCATCGGCCGCGGGGTGGGTCGCCGGAGCCCGAACGCTCAGCAGCAGCCCGAGTGCGGCCAGCGCGAGGACGCCGGATCCGAAGAAGGCAAATTGATACGTACCGGTCGCCACGTACACGCGCGACCCGATCACCGGGCCGAGCACGCCGGCAAAGCCCCAGGCGAGCAGCAGCAGGCCGTAGTTGGTCGACAGGTATTTGGTGCCGTAGAAGTCGCCGGCCAGCGCCGTGTAGACCGACAGCTGCGTGCCGTAGCAGTAGTACACGACGAACAGCAGGCCGTAGAAGAACGACACGTGCTCGCGCATGAGAAACAGCGACGGCGTCGCGACCATCGAGATGAGGATGATGCCGCGGAGCGTCAGCAGACGGCCGAAATGATCGGACATCCAGCCGGACAGGAACCGGCCGCTGGCGCTGCCGATCGCGCCGATCGTGATCGCGAAGGCGGCGGCGGCGGCGCTCAGGCCGGCCAATCGCGCAAACGGCACCAGCTGCGAGATCACCATCGTCCCGGCCGTGGTCCCGAGCGCGTAGGCGACCCAGAGCGTATAGAAGCTCCCTGTGCGAATCACCTCCGAGGTGCGCAGGTCCGGCGGCGCGGGACGGGCGGCGGCCTGGCGGGGCGTCGTGGGCGGCGCGACGTACTCGGGTGGTGGATCCTTCAGCAGGTACGCGCCAACCATCGTGAAAGCAAAGAAGAGGACCGCCAGGATCTGAAACGTCTCACGCCATCCGACGCGATCGATGAGCACGCCCGCAATCGGGCCGAAAATGCCCGATCCGGCGGCGAAAATTCCGATGGCGAGGCCGTTGACCAGCCCCCGTTGGTGGGGAAACCAGAGCGATCCGACGGTGATCGGCGTCAGGTACCCGAATCCGAGTCCGGTGCCGACCATCAGGCCCCAGGTCGCGTACAGCATCGGGAGCGAGTGGATGAAGCTCGCCAGGAACAGGCCGAGGCTGAACATGACGGCGCCGAAGAACGCGACCGGACGCGGCCCCACGCGCCGCAGGATGAACCCAGCGAGCAGGAAGGTAGAGGCCAGCACCACCATGTCGATGGTGGCGACGAACGAGGTCTGCGCGCGCGACCACCCGAATTCCTTCTCGAGCGGCGGCACGAACACGCTCCAGGCGTAGTAGGTTCCGATCGCCACATTGAGCAGGCCGCCACCGACGAGCGCCGGCCACCGTCTCAGCTCAGCCGCAGGGGACATGAAGTCTCCGGATCCTACCATTGCGGAATTGCCGGCGGGGAGACTTGCAGGATGGCTGGAGGCCAAATCCGCCCGCCCCGCGAGCGCAAATGCATGTAGAATCCCCCGCATGAAGCTCACCGTTGTCCTGGCCGTCGTGCTGTTGTCCGGAACCCCCGCCGTGGCAGAACAGACGTGGACCGGCCAGATCAGCGATTCGCTCTGCAAGTCGAAGCACGAAGAGGCCGCTGAAGGCCAGGGCAAAATGGCGGATCACGACTGCACCGTGGCATGCGTCAAGGGCGGATCGAAGTATGTGCTGGTCGCCTCCGACGGCAAGGTGTACGAGATTACAAACCAAGACTTCAAGGACCTCGAAAAGAGCGCCGGGCAGAAGGTCACATTGACCGGCGACCTGAAGAGCTCAGCAATAACCGTTTCGAAGGTCGACCTCCAGCAGTAGACCTCCAGCAGTAGTAGTAGACTCTCCTCGTTTTCCGCAATTTTTCGAGTCCTGTTTCACGGGGAGGGTGGTAATGCGTACGTTCCTGTTGGCCGCAGGGTGCGGCCTCGTCGCAGTAGCAGTGCACGCGCAATCATTCCAAGGTGGACTTCGCGGGACGGTCAAGGACGCGCAGGGGGTGATCCCGGGCGTCACCGTGACACTCGTCAACGAAGCAACCAACGTCGAACGCGAGACCGTTAGCAACAACGTTGGTGAATATTCATTTCCTGCGGTTGATCCGGCCTCATACACGATCAAAGCGTCCGTTCAGGGGTACAAGACGTTCGAACGCAAAGGCGTACAGATCGGCACGCAGCAGTTCGTCACCCTCGACGTGGCGCTCGAGATCGGCGCCATCGAGGAAACCATCAGCGTCACGGCGGAAGCCCCGCTCATCGAAACGAGCAACGCGTCGACGAGCGAGGTGCTCGACCGGACGTCACTCGAGTCGATCCCCACGGCGGGCCGCAGCGTGTATTTGATGGGCAACCTCGCGCCCACGGTGCAGACCAGCCAGAACGCGCACTGGAACCGGATGCAGGATCAGGTCGGCAACTCCGCGATGTCGATGGGCGGCGGCGCCGTCCGGGCGAACAACTACCTGATCGACGGGTTCCCGGTGACCGACCTGCAGAATCGCGCGTCCACGAACCCGAGCATTGAAGCCGTGCAGGACGTGAAGGTCCAGATTCACACCTACGACGCGGAGATGGGCCGCACCGGCGGCGGCGTGATGAACATGGCGGCCAGGTCCGGGGCGAACGATTTCCACGGAACCGGCTACACCGTGTTCCGCCCCGAGTCTCTGGTGAGCGAGCTGCTCATTCCGCAGCTGAAGGGACAGCCCAACACGCCCGAGTACTGGCGCGACGGGGGCGGCGGCGGCGGTGGACCGATCGTGAAAGACCATACGTTCTTCTGGTTTGCCGGTGAGAAGTACGTCGACAACCAGCCCCAGCAGAACAGCTTCCTGGTGCCCACGACCGCGGAGCTGCAGGGGAACTTTCAGGGCGTCACGCGCAACGGCCAGCAGGTCATCATCAAGAACCCCCTGACCGGACAGCCATTTCTGAACAACACCATTCCGGCGAACATGATGAATTCCGTCGGCGCCAAGCTCGCGAACTATCTCCCGACGGCCGATACCCAGATCGACAACGGCTCGCCCAATTACACCTATACCGAC
>JBPYEE010000687.1:0-10391 GCA_051985095.1 Vicinamibacterales bacterium
GGACTCTGGTTGAAGCCGATGAGCAGCGAGCCGCCGTCGCTTGGCGCCGCGACACGGATCTCGGCGGTGTAGCTGCCGGAGCTGGCGACGTTGACCGTGTAGTTGACCCACTCACCGCCGGCGATCCACCCGATCGTGTAGCCCCCTTCGACGCTGGCGGCAATGTCGACATCTGTGTCCCGATACTGGCCGCCGGTGTTCCCCGGCGTGGTGTCGTAATAGGCCACACCCTCGCCGCCGTTGTCGAAATCGGCGGCCTGAATCGTGCCGGGGACGGGTGCGGACGTCCCCAGGTACGGCGTCCCGGTATAGACCTGCGCCTGACTTCGAAGGGTGAACGCCCCGAGCGTCATCGCAATAACCGAGGCCACAAGGCTCGCACAATGGACGTTCCGGTGCCCTCGACCGGGCAAATGCACTCGCCCACACACGTACACACTCCTAGACCAAAAGCCCGAACGGGCTTCGTTCCTCATCCGTCGTGGCTCCTATGTAGAGTGAGAAGAAACGCTGATGGTCCGCAGCGGCGGACCAGACGCGTTGCGACCGGCAAGTTGAGTGCCACGGATCACACGGCGTTCAGTCAGGGACACCGGTCACCTTTTTCCCCAGACAAACGTGGATGGGCACGCGCAGATCACCCGTGACGTCGCCGGCTCCTGCGACCGCGGGATCGCGAAACCAAAAGCGTGATGCCGGAATTGGTACTTGCAGTGAAATTGTTACCTGCGGTCAGGCGGAAACGCCGGCCGACGGTGCGGGCTGCGCGTGCCCGTTGAACACGCGGCGACGGATCGACGCCACTCGAGCGCCGAATTGACCTTCCAAGAATCGGTCATACACCAGATACGCCACGCGGCTCAGTCGCGGGATGTGTCGTTTCTGTAAATCTGCCCCGAAGGCGTGGGCGATCTGGCGGATCCAACCGTCGGCCACGCTCACGTCCTCGTCGGTAAACGCAATCAGGGAGAGCCTTGCGTTGACGGCATCCGTCGCGGATGTGACCATGTGCTCGATGCGCCACGGCCCGAATGACTGGCGCGGTCTCGTCGCAGGTGTGGTTGTGGACAACCCGCACGTCGTGGTGGTTGCTCTCACTCGGGTGAGCGCGAGGAGCGGTACCCCGACTCGATTCGGCGCGAATGGGCGTGCAGAGCCCCGGCCCGGTCGTTACTGCGTGCTCACCCGGAGACTGGGGACCGGCGCGTCGGCCGGTGTCCAGGAGGGACCGGAAACCCGGCAGACGGTCGACAGGCGTTCGATGAACCGCTCCCTCGCAAACCGCATCGCCCGCTGGCGTGCGGCCGCCGACATCCGCTGCCAGAGCGCCTCGTCGGCGATGAGCCGCCGCGTATAGGCTTTCAGCTCCTCGACGGTCTCCCACAGATACCCGGTCTCGCCGTGTTCGATGATTTCGCGCTGACCGCCTTTGTCGATGACGACGGGGACGCAGCCGGCTGCCATCGCTTCGACCGTCGCGATCCCGAAATGCTCGGCAAGCTCGGGATGAGCATTCGTGTCCTCGTTCAGCCCCGTCGCGTGCCAGAAGATGCGCGCCCGCGCGAACAACGACCGGACCGATCGTCGATCGAGGTTGGCTTCGACAACCGCCGGACAACCGCGACCGGCCTCGCGCACCTGCTCGAAGTACGCGCGATTCTCGAGCCTCGCATTCAGACCGCCGACAGACGCATAAGTCCAGGGAGTCGGCGACTCGCCGGCAAGCTCGCGGAACGCCCGCATCATCTCCAGCTGTTTCTTCGTACGCGCCATCGGCGAAAAGCCCCCGACGCTGAGGATGAGTGACACCTTGTGCGTGTCGTCGAATTCGACGTCGACCGGAGGATAGACGACTTCACAGGTGATCCCCCACCGCCGGCACGTCCAGTCGCGTGAGAATTCGGAGATCGCGAAGCGGTGCTGGTAGGTGGCCAGACGCCGCCGCCACTCGAAGTCGTCGTACGCGGCGTCCCGTGCACGTTTCCAGGCCGGCAGCCGCCGCACCTCCGCGTCGTTGCCCGGTCGAACGTAAATCGGGAACAGGACGAGCAGCGCGCCAACCTGCGCGTGGCAGAATGCCGGCAGCCGGTGCGTGCAGTTGACGAACAGGTCATACCCGGCGCTCACGTGCCGGTGCCACGCTCGCGCCGCCCAGTAGCGCTGGAACGGATTGGCCGAGGCAGCAGGTTCGCGTTCTCGGGCGAGCCAGCGGATGTTGACGCGGCCGTAATCGTCGGTCGAGAACCGCGCGAGGCGCTCTCGCGTCAGCGACGGACGATGATGAATCAGATCGACGTCGTGGTGTCGGGACCACTCACTGGCGAGATGGGCCGCCACGAGTTCGGCGCCGCCGACGCCGTTTCCGCCGCCAGGTTCGATGTAGACGCCGATCTTCAATGCGGCAACTCCAGCTAGCCGGCTCGCACGGCCTCGCCGACGGCGAGCGCTTTCAGCTCGGGCCGGCCGCGCAAGACGCAGAGGGCGTGTGACAACCGGAAGCTCCCCATCGTCCACTCGTAGTCGCGAAACTCAACGGAGGTCGGATCGATCTTGCCGATCGAGTCGTGCGGTTGGAGCACGTCGTCGTAGTCGCGATGAGCACTCGCGTCTGGATTGAGCGGGCGCCATATCCGAACTGCATACACGAGATTCGCCCGGCCGCGAGCGAGTCCTTCAGTCTGTCGAGGGTAGACGTGAAGCGGCCAGAGCCGGGATGGAAAGTCCGCTTCCAGGTCGCGGCGCCAGTTGAACTCACCGATCCGCATCCGTACCGTGATGGCATCGGCGTGCACGACGTGCATCGGACGGTCAGGATCGACGGCCAAAGGGGCGTGTGCGAACAACAACCCTCCCGGTTCAGCGATGGGCTGATGCGATTCAGTGTTCGACCAGCGTCGAGACACATCAACGTGCGGTCGGGAATCGGGTCAGACCGGTGCCTGCCGATCAGCTCGAAGAGCTCGGTTTCGGCGATGTTGCCGAACTCCGTCAGCGCACCTTCGTCGGCGGGGTCGGGGCGCTCCTGCCGTTCGCTCTTGAACCGCGCCGCCGCGTTCTTGAAGTGCGTGAGGAGCTCGTCGACCGTCAACCCGAAACACTCCGCAGCTTCGTGGACCAACTCGGCTTTGACGTCTCCCGTCGTCGGAGCCCTCAACTCCGTCAACCGGGCTCGACAACTCACCGCGGTAGACATCGGCGCCATTCGTCGCAGTGCCATCGCGATCCAGCAACAGATGTGCCGCTGACACCCACGCCGTGCGGCGCGCGTCTTTTCGTCGCGGACGTGACGGCATCGAGAAATTCTTCCACTCGGTGCAGCGCTGCCGACCTCGTCAGTACCCGACTATGGCGGCTCCATCGCCGCGCCGATCGCTTCGACGCTATTGGCGATGTTCTGGCACATCCACTCGGCAATCGTCGCGGTCGACGGTGAAGAGCCTGTCGCCCGCAGTGAAGGCCGTATAGTTCGGCAGACTCGGATGAAGCACCGCCGTTCAATTCGTCGCGAGACTGCACTGCGCGACTAGGCCGCTGATGTGGGGCGCCGAGGGATTGGCGATGACGGCTCCGTGCTCCTCAGTTCTCGTTCGCGATGATGAAACACGCGATGGATTGCCGGAACCTGAGCGCGCGCCCAGGGCAGCGCCGCCAGAACCACCAACTCGAGGTACCCGCGTCAACGTTGCTTTTCGCATCGTCAGGACACCTCGCCGCGGATCGCGCTTACGCGACCGCCACAGAAGTTGCCAGGGAGGTGACGACCGCAGCGGCATTTCGCCGAACGAGAGCCCGACCACGTACCAGTTCGTGTACCGGCTGCTGACCGGGGATGGCGAGATCGTCGCGCGTTCTGAGTCTCCAGAACACGAACCCGTTCGAAGGTCGGTCTCTGGATGCGCGACGGGCTCACGCCGCATCCGGCACCGTGGTCCTCGAGATTCGACCGACCAGCGACGTGGAATTCATGGTGCGACTGTCACGGGCGGCGAGACCACGTTCTTCGCAACGGCGCCGGCGCCGCCACGCGATTGGCTGGGCCTCACGCGAGCCGGCTCGACGCTGATGGCCTCGATTTCGTCGAATGGGTCGAGTTGGACCGCCCTGGGATCAACGTCCGCGTCGCTGGCGGCGACAATTGACATCGGCGTCGTCGTGACCAGTGTGCGTGGAAGCGAGCTCAATCGAGCGATCGTCAGCGACGGGATCGTGCGCGAGACGCTGCGAAGGAGGTTCGCCGTGCGCTGGCACAGTGCTCGCAGCACGCGGCCGGGAGTTGCCCGTGATCACTAGGCGTGCCGTTTCTCGCACCTTGCTTACTCTGTGTGTCCTTGCTGCTTCCTCTTCGTCCGCCGCAGACCCTATCAATATTATTAGTGGGACTGCGACGATCACGCGGGACCTGTCGTCCGGTTCGATTGCCGTAGTCGGAGACGGGCTGCAGGTGACCAGCGTCGGCACCGGCGGCGTCACAGTGAATATCGTTCAAGGATCGGGCGGTATGACGGTCAACCTGGATGGTGTGATTGGTTCGAATGCGTTTTACCACCGATCGATCACGATTGGCGGCACCACGTTGTCGATTCCTGGCTTCACCGGTCCGGTGTGAGCCAACTATCTGGCGTTCACGACCGTGCCGTTCATGCTGCCAGATGTCCCGGACGGGGCCGTGGTCGTCGCGACGCCGTTCACGATGCACCGCACCATTACGGCGGTCGCGCCCCGAGTCCCGGCGCCCTGCAGTTATTCAGCCTGGACGTGACTGGGTCTGGCGTCACGAGCGCCGGACTGACGAGCTCCACGCTCTCTGGCGGGACTCGCGTGCTGGTGCATCGGTCAGATGCGAACGTATACGTTCGCCGACGCGACGCCGTCTCCGACTCCGGAACCGGCCAGGTGGATCCTGATGGCGAGCGGGCTCGCCCTCGCCGCCGTGGAAGCTCGGCGCAGACGTCGATCCGAGCCGCGAACCACGCAGGACGGCATACAGGGCGGCTGACATGCCGCCGCCACTGCGGCTGGGCCCGCGGTTGAACGCTCTCGAAGACAAGGAGGTCTTCAGACAGGGCCGCGGTGCCGGCGATCGGAGGCGTTGGCACGTACGACGGCGACAACTCCACGCACGATCTGATCGCTCGGTGGCAGAGACGGTTCTCGAGCGTGCGAACGATCCGGGCCTGGTGCGTCAGTGCGCAGAGGTTATCTGGTGACCAGCTTGGAGGCTGGCACAGATAGGCGTCAGTCGTGGCCTTCGTGACGCTGCTCGAGACTTGATCCGGCGCACCCTTTCCCTGAGCGGCTGGCCGGACCTCCTTGTGGCCGGGGTGGCCGTTGCCTCGGCCTGCGCGGCGACATTCGCCCGGATCGGCATGTCGCAACGAGACCGGCAGGAAGTGCGGATGTGGCTGTCGCGCTCGTAGGAGGGCACCTTCGGTGTCAAGTCCTCTGAATTCTGGATCGTGGAGCGCACAGCTCCACTGATGCCGCCGAAGCAGGCTCCTCTAAGAGTCAGCCGGTGCAGGCGGACAGCTGATTCAGAGTGGCGTGCGCACCCCGCGCTCATCTGCGAGCGCGCGATCAAAACCGATTCGCCGGCGGCGGCCAACAGGGCGAGGACGCCGCCGGGATGATGCAGGCGAGCGGCAGCGCGATGGCCGGTGCGAGGTAGTCGATGATCGGATCATCGAGGGCCATTTGAGACGGTACGTATGACATACCGGGCACTGGTCCTCAGGCCCGCGACGACAGTCGGCGCCGCGACCCCGATGATGCCATAGGGATGGACCCACCAGAGCGACAGGCCCGGATTGATCGCCGCCTCGAGAACTGGCATCACGACGACACCATGAATCAGCCCGGCGCCGATCACGACCGTCGTCGCGGTCTGCATGATCACGCGATAGACGAGAATCGGGGCGAACGCCCGGCGTCAGACGCTCGCCGCCGAAGTTCTGGGCGCCGACCCAACCGCAGGACGGTCGGTACGAGCATCAGGCCTGCGATGGTCGTCACGGCCGTGGCGACATCGCTGGATGCGATCGAGCTGATCAGAAGACGCGCGCACGACTGAGCGCGTCATCGGCGATTGAGATTTTCCGCTTCCCTCGTGGCGGCCAGCAGGTTGCGGACGGCTGGCGCGTCGGGCGCAATCGCGGCGGCGCGATGCGTGTACTCACGTGACGTCGCGACGTCGTGTTGGTCGAGCGCCATCCGTGCCTTCAGCAGCATCGCGTCGACGTTGGACTGGTCACGGTCGAGCGCCTGGTCGATCAGCTTGGCGGCCTTCGCACGATCGCCGCGGTCGTAAGTAATGGACGCCACGCGCGCGTCGACAGCACCTTGCTGGCCCGCCGCCTGCGGACTGTGCAGGACGCGCAGCGCGTCATCGTAACGGTGTTGCGACACGTAAAAGTCAGCGAGCGCCAGGGCGCCCGACCCGTCGGTCGACTGCGCCGCGAGCTGGGTCCAGTACGGTTCGGCGGCGTCGCAGCGACCAGCCGCAACGAGGTGACGTGCGAGCGCCTCGTTGGCATCTGGATCCTGCGGATCGGCCGCGACCGCAGCCCGCAGTTCACGCTCTCCGTCGGCGGTCCGACCGTCCTCGATGTACACCCTTGCGAGATCCACGCGCGTGCCGGCCGATGCGGGATCGCGTGCAAGAGACTGCCGCAGCCAGGCCTCTGCTGCCTTCGCATTGCCGCGCTGGCGCTGAAGGTCGCCAAGGCCGCGATACGGACGGGGGTCACTTGGCGCGAGAGCGAGCGCCGCCTCGAGGCGTTCCTCGGCTTCGGCGAATCGGCGCACGCCGGTCAGCGCGCTTCCGAGCAGCAGCTGCGCGTCGAAGCTGTTGGGGTCAGCGGCGAGGGCGGTGCGCGCATTGGTCATTGCACCATTGAAGTCGCCGAGCGAGAGCAACTTGGCGGCTGCCTGCACGCACGTGTTCACATTGTGCGGATCGAGTGCGCATGCGCGGTGGTACGCGGCCGCCGCCGCCGTTGTCTGCTTGAGCGAGGAATAGACGTCGCCGAGCCGGACCTGAACGTCGGCTGACTCCGGGTTGATCCGGGCGGCGTTCTGAAACTCGATCGCGGCCTCCGAGTACCGTTTGGCAACGAGGTACCGTTGACCGCTCGAGAAGAACGACTCGAACGAGGGACCCGAACAACCCACGAATGTCGCGGCAACCGCGACCACGGCAAGGCTCCGCATGCGGTTCTACTCCGGAAGATGACGCGTCAGCACCGGGTATAGCGCGGCGATGAAGGCTCGTGCGTTTTCCGACGGATCTGCGCCATGCCCGATTGGTGCAACCAGGCGCACGAGCGCGCCGTCGCTGCGGTGCAGCGTCAAGGCGTCACGCATCAACAGGAACCTGTTTTCGTAGTCGCTCGCGACCACACGACCGCGGCTCTGATACCAGTAATACAGGAGCAGCCGGTCCCCATCTTTTTGAGCAATCGCCCGGTTCACAACAGAGCTCGACGGGTCGTTGGCGATCGGCGCGCGCTCGCGCTCGCGATCCAGCCAGGTCCAGCCCGTGCCGGGAAGACAATTGAGCGGCGAGTGAATCGTGTGACCCGACCGCTGCGTCGCATAGTAGGCCACGTAGAGGCCGATCGCCGCCGAACCGCGGGCATACGTGCGAAGGGTGTAGGCATCCGCCTGCAGCGATTGCTCGGTCGCCCGGTCGAGGCGCCCCTCGCGGCCGCGCCAGCCATCAATCGTCAGCGGCAGCGTGTCGAGGTGCGCCGACGGCGCAACATCGGCGGCCGCGGTCACCTTCAACGCGCCGCGCGTCGCCAGCAGGCACAGCGCGACGACCAGCGCTCGCTGGATCATCCGACGGTCTCCAGAAGCACTCCCGTTTGAGAGTGCGGCGAGCGCAGAAGACGCTGAAGGATCCAGACTGAGAGAAACGCGATCACAAAGACCGCCCAGCCGGTCGCCTCGTGAAGGGCGCCGCGCGCCATCTGCGGCCCGAAGTGGGTCGCCGCGATACCCGTAACAGCGATCCGGAGGCCGTTCAGGCCGATCGCGAGAGGTACCGCACTGAATGTCAGCACGGTCGCCGTCACAGCCGACGTGTCCTCGAGGTGAGCGACGAGCGACGTCACGGCCAGCAGCGACATCAGGGATCGGACGCCGCTGCACGCATCCGTCACGTTAAGCGTGATGGTCGGAAGAGTCAGAACGTTGCCGTCGCGCAGAACCGGAATCGCGGCCGCTCGCAGCAGCCGTTCGCCCATCCCGGAGGCGACGAGTTGCAATGACTGCGTCGCTTGGTCGAGCACCAGCGTCGGCAGCGGAATCATGAAGATTAGGAATGCGACCGGAAACGCGACGATTCGGAGATGTTTCCAGCTACAGAGGTAGGCGATCGATCCGGCAATGAGGCCGATGAGCGAGAGGCGTGTGGTGAAAAGCTCGGCAGCGAGCGATCCAGCGATGAATAGCGCCAGCGATCCGATAACGACCACCAGGCCCAGGGGAGACGGGCGAAGCGGCAGATCTCGAAGACGGTGCCGCTGCCGCCACACCAGCCAGGCCGCGACCGGCACGATCAGCACACCGTGGGAATAGTCCTCATCGCTCAGCCAATCGTGCCAGAGCTTGAGGAGCACGGGACCGTAAAGCGCCGTAACGGCACTGAGCAACCCGACGAGCGCGACCAGTGTCAGCCGTCCATGCGAAGAGCGCGTGGTCTCTTCAGGCCTGACCGGTGCGTCGCGGCGCTCCACGGTCCTCGACCTTTACTTCTTCGATCGGCGGCGGCGATCGGCGAGCATCGCACCCACAAGACCCGTCCCCAGCAGTACCATCGTCGCCGGCTCCGGATTTGTGGCTGCTGGCGTCCCGCCCCCGCCAGTCCCCGTTCCGGACCCGTCGTCGCCTTGGCCGTTGTCGTCGCCCTGGCCGTTGCTGCCCTGGCCGTTTGCGTCGCCCGAGCCGGCTGGGTCGCTGTGGCCGGTTGCGCCGGCCTTCGACCCGTCGTCGTCCCCCTGGTCATCACCCGATGATCCCGTCGCTGAGGTGCTCGTGCCCTTACCCGACGATCCCGTTGCTGACGTGCTCGTGCCCTTACCCGTTGATCCCGATGATCCCGTGCCTGTACCGTTGCCCGATGATCCAGTCGCTGACGTGCTCGTGCCATCGCCGTCATCCGACGATCGCGTCGTTGACGTGCTCGCGACCTCGGTGCCGGCACCACCGAAGAACACCTCGCCGTACGTTCCTCCAATCAATCCGGACTGGCGCGTTCGAACCCAGCCCAGGTGCTCGCCGCCCGAATTGGAGTTCGGCACTGAACATGCCGGCCCACTCACAAACGGCGCGAGCGCGTTGCTATGGTCGTTGTCCGCCGGCCCGGCCCAGGCGACCGTCGCGGTAGCCAAGGCGATGGCGAAGGCACTCCCACTCATCCAGGTGAGACGGGTCAGCACTTTTCCCTCCTTACGTATGTCGCATGCCATTTAACGGAACGGGTCGTCCTTTAACGACCTCTATGGGCAGAACGGACTCCATGTTCGCAAGTTCCGCGCCTGACCACGGTCGAGCTGACCCCATGCCTGGCGCTCGCATTCGCGGACTGCACACACCCCACAGAGCCGCCGGCGCCGCTTCCGGTGCGCAAACGCCCGCGCTTCTCGGCACGGTCGGCATCTCGACGATCGCAAACAGGTCACCAGCGTGAGCGCCTGGGTCTTGCCGTGCCAATAAAACCAGCGAAACAGCGCCGCCTCAGTCGGCTGGAGGACACGTACTGCCGGACCCTCACGTCGAGATCGTAGAAGCCAGCGCACAGACCTGACCGGCGCAGGCGCCCGAAAAACTCGCAGCGCGCGGTCGCCAGCCCGCGCTTCTGCCGCCCCGCGATCGCCACGGAACGCGCCGCCCGATGACGTGGCCTTCCTGGATGGCGACGCACCGATGCCACGACTTCGCCGCCGCTTTGAAGCCGCGACACCTTTTCGGGACTGATGCGCGTCTTCCGCCCAAGCTCAGGGCAGTCGTTCGCGTGCGCTGCGCCAGATTGGACGGCGCACTCTTGCGGCACCGGCCCCTGTCGGGCGACTCGGCATAACCTGCATGCGGGTCCCCAGCGCGACAGACTGTGCCGCCATGAGACGATCGCGCGTCAATTCATAGATCCCGACGACAATGGCGAGGACGTAGTAAAAAGTCCAGCTGTAGACGACCGGTGCGAACAGCGCGCACGTGAACCACCCGACGAATCCGGCAGTCATCGCGACCGTATGCTGGTACAACAAGCGCTGGTCGTCGCGGCTGAGGGCTACGTCGAGCAGGTCGACACCATCCTCCCGGCGGGGCCGTTCAAGCAGCCCTCGGGCGCGTACTACGGCCAGCATCGCCCGCACAAGCAGATAGACAAAGGC
>JBPYEE010000688.1:0-3598 GCA_051985095.1 Vicinamibacterales bacterium
CCGCATCAGAACGCCGCAGTCGGGACTTGCGGCGCCCATCGTCGCGACGACCGCGCCGTGCTCTCCAAACACGTTGTTGAGCCACGCCAGATGCGGCGACACGGCGAAGGTGTCCGGTGAGTGCAGCCACGAGGACGCGATCAGGCCTTTGATCTCCGGTTGCAGCGCCATCGCCTTCGCCATCCGATAGTAAGACTTGAGCGCTTCACGCTCCAGCAGCGCCTGCACCGGATAGGTGACGCCTAAATGGACGAAGAATGCTGGCCTGAACGCGCGCCACCGAATCACCACGGTCGACATCAGTTGGGCTAGTGATGAAAGCGGCCGCACTCGCGGAATCCACGACCGGGGAAGGCCGGAGCGGTCCCAATCGAACTGACCCGCGGGAAACCGTCGAAGTGTGGCGATTTGGCAAAACGCGACAAATAAGTGGTCGGCAAGCGCGATCGACCGTCGCCCCTCGATGATTCTCAGCAGGCCTTTGCGCGCAAACTCCTTCACGTCCTGCGGAACCGGCGCGGCCTCGAGCCGCGTGCGATAGCGGAGCGTCGTATGCGCGAGAACAAATCGCTCGAACGACCCGGACGGGACGTGGGCAATCGACGGCGTGGCGAGTGTCACAATTTCGTCGAGGCGTCGACGTGTTTCGGCCCACTCTCTGATCCGAGCGCACTCGCGGACGCAGTCTTCCGCGCTGATCCCGGCGGCCGCGAGGCAGTGGGCGATCGTTTTCATCTCCGGCGACTCGAGCGCTCGGAAGCAGCCGTCCTCCACGCGATCCGCAGAGGCGGCTGCGACGTTCGGCTGATCAACGGGTGAAGTCATCCCTATCGCTATACTGCAGTCCGTGTGCCACGCCACGTTCCGTGGCGGACTCCGCGGCAGACCTGGAATTTAGAAAGCCGGACGTTCCACCAGCTCGAACAATCCCACCGACCGCGCATAGAAGAATGCGATTCGGCTCCCGCCGATGGCGGGCGCTTCCACGACGGGCTGCACCTGACTGAAACGCGCCGCGCGCGCCTGCGAGATCGCCGCGTCGATGTCTTCGGTGACGTAGCAGAGATGATGGATCTGGAACTGATTGCGTCTCTTAAATGCATGGGTCCGCGCGTGCTCGTCAAGCGGCCGAATCAGTTCGACGAGCGGCTCGGACGGATCCGCGCCCTGGCGTGCCAGGAAGAGCAGCTCGGCCCTCTGGTAATTGTCGGCGACTGCGTCGCCGCGGCGTACATATCCGAGGCCGGCGAAGTGCTGTTCCGCGGTGGGAAGGTCGACCACGATGAACCCGACGTGATGCACACGGCCAAGCACGCGCTGCGATCCTTAGCGAATATCACCGTAGCTGCGCCGTTGCGGCAGCAGCGCGGCGGCGCCGCTGAGCCAGCCTTCGAACGTCAATGTCGTCACGTTCTGTGTGTCGACGAACCGAGGCAGCAGAAACGGAGAGCTTTGGGTCGTGACCAGACCGGGTTCGCAGGTCGCCGCGCTCGCCACCCCTTCGTTCGCGAGCCACGGCAGGAATTCATGATGGTAGTTGCCGGACGGATAGCAAAAGTGCAGCGCCGCCTGTCTCGTGAAGCGTTCGATCAGCGCGCGATTGTCGCGAATCTCGCGAGTGAAGGAGGCGGCATCGTGCGGGCAGGTGTGCCGATGGGTGTGCAGCTGGAAGTCGATCGAGTGACTCGCGAGCTCCCGCACCTCGTTCGCGTTCATCAGGTGCAGGATGCGTTTCGCGCGCAGCTCAGCGTAATCCACGCCGATGAGCGCCGCGAGACAGGCGGCGAGCTCATCCTTGTCGCCCGCGCTGAACTGCCGGCGTTCGGCGAACGCGATCAGCGAATCGACGACGGCCTCGCGGCCCCCTTCCGTCGTCAGCGCGAAGGACCGGTCTTCACCGGTCACCGGACTGATGTTGATCGACTGCAGACTGCGCGCCTTCCACAGCATGTAAGAGCAGATGAGCCTGAAGATCGGGCGGTTGTATTCGCAGTAATACGTCGTGAGATAGACGGAGGCCGGAAATCCGCGCGCTTTCAGCGCGGGGAACGCCTTCAGATAGAAGTCGTAGTACCCATCGTCGAAGGTGAGGGCGAGACTGCGCGGCGGCAGACGGGACTCGTGAAGCGCTGCAAGCGCGTCGCCCAGCGGCAACACGGTATAGCCGCCGCGTTCGATCGCGTTCAGGCGTGACTCGAACTTTGCCGGCGAGATGTAGACGCCCGGGTTCCACTCATGCTCGTCTTCGAGCGATACGCCGTGATAGGCGAGGATCAGCAGGCGCTGCTGCCGCCACCGGCTGTCACGCACCGCCTCGAACATGCCGACCCGGTGCGCCGCCGAAAGGAGGGCGGACTTGCCCGTACTCAGAACGTGACGCACCGGTTCCGTCAGCGAAATCGTCAACCCTGACGATCCGTTCGGGGCCGCTGCCAACAATCTTCTGGCGAGCCTCAGCATTTTCGTCGCCGCTACGATCTTGTCAACCTCGCAGTCGGTGAACCGACGATATTCTTGATTCTTGCGAATCGCGCCCGATCCGAAGCGATCTTAATGCTTGAACGCGAATTGCCAGCAACAACTTCCTCACGACTTCGACCGCTGACCCTGACCCCTCGACGATCGGCCCCAACCACCGGACGCGCGTAGATGGACGAGTGCCCTTCGTTTCGCTCCCTGGCCAAGTCGCTGACTCAGCAGAGTTCGATCTCGTCCGATCGCTGCCTCGCTGCCAGCTCTTCAGTGTTCTGTTCAGTCGCATCTGCTCAGCCGAAGCGATGAGTGGTTGATTACGCTGCGCGTCTGTAGCAGTTGAGCAGTCCACCCAGGCGTTGCTGTCGATGGACCCGACCAGCACTGCTCGCCGACGTGCTCTCAATCAGCGCATTCCCCAGACCTTGATGATTCCTCTCGCGGTGGTCATCGGCATCGAACTCGATCACGGCTCCTCGGAAATGCTGTTCGCCCGATGGAATCATCCGGTCGAGACATTCCTCCTTGATCGAGCGGCGAAACCGCTTCGCGCTCGCATTAGCAACTTTTTCCCAAGCGGCGTTCGCGCGTCGGCATCATCAGCGGCCCGTTCTGGTGTTCCACTCCCCCTCTGCGTGCCTTCGCGCGGCGGCTTGACCGCAACGAGAAGAATGCCTGCGACGAGGAGGTCATCATCGGACAGCTGTCGATATCGGGGCAGCAATCGCGGCCGAATCGATCGCACGAGCGCCAGGTGTTGGTCGGAATAGTCGACACCGTAACGAAGCGAGGTTCGGTACTCGCGAAGCGGCCGGTCTTGCCCGAGTACCCACGTAATGTAGATCGTCGTGTCGTACCCGCGCGCTCGGAGCGTTTCTCGGTAATAGTCGATCAAGCGCCGATTCGGCTGTCCGCTCGCGCCGACCATATACGGATAGATGCGGTCGGAAATGGTCAGGAACTCCAGCGGATGAAAGCCGTACTTGCCGAACATGCCGTAGTCGCGCAGATCAATGACATGAACCTGGCGACCACCCGGCTTCAAGACGCGGTCGAGCGCGGCGAAGGTCGCATCGAGGTCGTAGATCTCCTCGAGGACATCGTTGGAGATGATGATGTCGAGGGA
>JBPYEE010000689.1:0-6808 GCA_051985095.1 Vicinamibacterales bacterium
GACGTCGGCGCGACTCGAAACCGCTCGCTCGTGGCGGCCCATTTCGAGCAGCGTTCGGATCTCCCGCAGAATCGAGTGCTGGCGCACGGACGGCGGCATCCGGGGCCAGAAATGCCGGAGGTGGTCCTGAACGTACAACACAGCGTTCCGATCGCTGCTCAGGGCGGCGATGAAAGCATGGACGACGGCTCGATGTTTCTGCGGAAACCTGGGATGCGAGTCGATTGCGCGCTCGACGGCGTCAAAGAGGTCGAGATAACAGCGCTCGAACAGATACGCGGCAAGGGCGTCTTTCCCGGCGAAGTGCTTAAACAGCGCGGGGTTGGTAAAGCCGGAGCGCGCCGCGATATCGCGTATGCTCGTTTCACACAGGCCGTTCCGGACGAACAGATCCAACGCGACGCGAAGAATCATTTGCTTGGCCGGCGCGTCGTCGGTCGAGATGTACGAGGGTTGGCGCGCCTGAGCCACTCCCGCGAGGTTAGCATTTGCTAACTTACCCTGTCAACGCTGGACGCAGGGATGTCTCCTCAGAAACCCGATGCGACGGGCCGCGCCAGCGGCCGACTGCCGGCAAATGGGTGACGCCGAGGGTCAGGCGACGGCCGCCAGCTTCGTCGAGCTCGCGATCACGCGGATTGCGGAAATCCGGCCGCTCTCCTCGAGCTCGACGCTGAGCAGGAGGCGCGGCGGGCGGCGGCCGACCGGCGCCAACGTGATGTCGGCCGTCGGGAAGCCGTTGATCGATCGAATCGCGATTCGAGCGTCGTGGCGCTGCGCGGCACCGAACCGGCTGAAAAAGCGCGCGACCGCCGCCCGGCCCGCCAGCGGCCGGAAGAGCGCGGTGAATTCTCCGCCCGCGTCGGTCGTTGCCCGCACGTCGTCGGCCAGCATCCGTTCGATACCAGCGACGTCGGCGTCGTTCAGCAGCGCGAGGAACTGACGCAGGGCTCCGTCGGTTTGCGCGCGTGTTGCCGGGGTCGGAATCGCCCGGTGACGCTCGTAAGTGGCCATCGCCCGCCGCGCGCGCACGTGAATCGTCCGCACGTTCGCCTCAGAGGCGTCGATCACCTGGCCGACCTCCGCTGCGGAGTAATCGAAGACGTCGCGCAGCAGAAGAACGGCGCGCTGCGTCGGTGTCAGCGCCTCGAGCGCCTGCAGAAACGCCAGCGACACGCTTTCGAGCAGATCGTACCGGCCTTCGAGCGTGCGGCCCTCGATGGTCGGCTCAAACGACGCCACGCCCTCGGCGTCAGTCGTGTCGATCGGCGTCGGCAGCCACGGACCGACATAGGCGCGGCGCTTGCGGCGACGCAGCACGTCCCGCGCCGCGTTGACGGCGACGCGTGTGAGCCATCCCCGCGGATCATCCAGGCGCTCGGGTGCGCGTTGCCACGCGCGCATGAACGTGTCCTGCACGACGTCGTCGGCATCGGCGGCAGAGCCAGTGATGCGATAGCTCAGTCCCCACAGGAACGCACGATGCGCCTCGTACCACGATTTCAGGACGCCATCATTGGGCGGCATAGTGCTCCCGCGGCGCCGCGACAAACTGATGCGCGGCCCGGGCCGCAGCGATTCCGCTTGCGACCGACGCATCCGCGAGCTGACCCTCGGGCCCGACCCAGTCGCCGGCGAGGAAGACGTTGTCGACCGTTGCGAGGCGGACTGGTTGACGGCCGGTGAACCCGCCGGCCGCCGCCTCGACCAGCGCGTGACTGACGGTCATCGCCGGCGCGAAGCGCCGGTACACGATCAGATCGCGCCATCCCGGCTGCAGCAAATCCAGCACCCGCTCGAGCTGCTGTTCGTCAGCCGGAGATCCGGCAACACCGCTCCGCAGGCATTTCGCTGCGTGGACGACCGCACCGGGTCCAGGCGCGACCCGCGCAACGGCGGAGTCGGCGGACACATGCACCGGCTCGTCGATGCCGACGGCGAACACGGCGCGCGGATTCGGCAGGTGCCGCAGGGCAACGTCGAGCACGGCGGCCCGGATCCCCATCGATGGCAGCGCGACCGCATGCGGCGGTAGCAGCTCCGCCGCCTGCCGCGGAGCGGTCGCGACGATCACGCTGCCGCATGCGACCGTTGTTCCATCGTCGAGCTCCACTCCCGACGCCCGCGTCGAGGCGATCTTCATCGCGACGACTCGCCGGCCGGTCACGATGGCGATGCCGCAAGAGCGCGCGGCGCGCTGGAGCGCGGCGATCATGGTTCCCCAGCCTTCGTGCACGAGCATGACGGCGCCGGTCAGACTCAGTTTCAGCTGATCGAGCGCCGCCGAGGCGCTCTGCCGTTCCGCGTCGTCGCTGTAAGTGGTCGCGCGCACCATCGCTCGAATCATCTGTATGACGTGCGGATCGGTGACGTGGATTCGCAGCCACTCGGCGATCGGCATCCGGTGCCATCGCGATACGTCCAGCATCGGGATTGCTGCAAGCACGCGCGCGAGTTCACGCTTCGCCGCTGCGTCGACGAGATCGGTTGTCGCCAGCGAGCAGCAGCCGACGGGCAGCGTGTGCCGGGCGCCGCGCCAGATCGCGAAGCCGCCGCCCGGGCCGCGCGGTGTGGGGTCGACCGCTACTGACAACTCGCGCAGCCCGGCCAGCGCCGCGCCGCGCTCGAAGAGCCGGTGCGGCCCGGCGTTCAGGTGAAAGCCATGTCGGCGGTCGGTTCGCGCGCGGCCGCCGAGCTCCGTCCGCTGCTCGAACAGCGTCGCGCGGAGGCCGAGTCGCCCGAGCTGTACCGCGGCGGCGAGTCCGCCGAGCCCGCCGCCGACGATCGCGACCTCATCCGACAGCCGGCCCATCGCCCCCCTCGCTATACACGTTCGAGCCGGGCGTTTCGTGACGGCCGTGCGCTGTCACGTTCTGCGTCGCTCGAACGTGGGTAGGGCAGGAGGCACTCGAACATGGCTCATTTTCAAGGTCGAGCCGTCGGCGGAATCGCCGTGCTGCTCGGTATCCTCATGATCGTCGGGGGCGTGACAAAGCTCGCCGGCGCGCCGCAACAGGTCGCGGCATTCGCGGTCTGGGGACTGCCGCCCTGGTTCCGTGCGCTCGTTGGCACCTTCGAGGTGATCGGCGGCACGCTGGTCATCGCGCCCGCGACGGCGCCGCTTGGCAGCGCCATTCTCGCGACGATCATGGTCGGCGCGCTGTGGGCGCACGCGGCCGCCGGCCAATGGGCTCACCTCGTCCCGGTCAGCGTCTTGCTGGCGCTCCTGGCCCTGGTCTTCCACCGCAACTCGTCGCGGCTCGTCCACTTGCTCGGAGCTTGAGATGACTACCGCAATGGCAACGCGAACGCGGTCGCTCGATCGTCCCCACTGGCTGCCCAAACGCGTCTGGCCGTTCGAGACGATCGCCGTCACAACCGGCGGGCGCGAAATCGCTGTGTCAACCACCGGGCGCGGCCCGGCGCTGCTCTTCTACACCGGCATCGGATCGTTCATCTGGCGCGATGTGATGCTGCGGTTGTCGAACGACTTCTGGTGCATGACGCTCGATCCGCCGGGCATCGGCCTGGCCGCGCCCGTGCCCCGTTCCGCGACGACGCTCCAGGCCTCGTCAAACGCGGTGCGCGCGGTGATCGACGTACTCGACCTCGATCGCTTGACGCTCGTCGTTCACGACACCGGCGGCCCGCCCGCGATTGCCGCGGCGCTGGACCCTCCGATGCGGGTGCGCGGCCTCGTCGCGGTCAACAGCTTTGGGTGGCGGCCGCGCGGCGCCGCGTTTCGCGGCATGCTGGCGCTCATGGGCAGCGGTGCCATGCGCAGCCTGGATCTCGCCACGAATTTTCTGCCGCGGTTGACGTCGACGGCGTTCGGCATCGGCCGTCACCTCGACGACGAGTCGAAAGCCGCCTTCCGGGCAGGACTCATCCAGACGAGAGGCGCGTTCCACGACTATCTAAGAGACGCCCTGGACAGCCCGGTGTACGACGACGTGGCGCAGGCGCTGGAAGGTCCATTGAGTACGGTGCCGCTCATGACGATCTTTGGAGAGCGGAACGATCCGCTCGGCTTCCAGCCGCAATGGAAGGCGCTGTTTCCAGCCGCTCGCCAGGTGGTGGTCAGCAAGGGCAATCACTTTCCAATGTGCGATGACCCGGATCTGGTGGCGGCGGCGATCCGTCAGTGGCATCGCGATTTCGTCGCGTGAGAAATGGAGCAGACCCAATGATCAGATTCTGGCGCGCCGCAGTGTGGTTCAACCGACTCGTGCTGACCGGCGCGACGCTCGTCATGGCGGCAATCGCGCTTCGCCACCTGCGTGATCCGGTCGCTGCGACCGTACCGCTGGGCATCACGCTCGGATCGCCGACCGCGATCACAGTCGTGCGCGTCGGGCTGGGCGGCTTTCCCCTCGGCTTCGCGATCGCGTTGGCGGCGTGCCTCGGTTCAACCAGGCGACTTCTGACCGGCGTCTCTTTGGTCGCGGCCGTCATCGGGGCGGCGACGTTGGCGCGCCTGCAGGGGATCGCACTCGACGGCGCGACGCCGTACAACGTTTCCCTGCTGCGTCCGGAGATCGCGATGTTGACGCTGAGCGGCGTCGGAATTGTTCTCGAGCGCCGCCGGCGGGCACGGTTCGCGGCGCCCGTGGGTGATGGAGGGCAGGCGGTCGCAACGTCATGAACCGCAGCGTGGCAGTGTTCGTCGTTTCGTTCTCGCTCGCCGCTGCCGGCATGGCCTTCGCGCAGATGACCGGTTCCGGACCGGGCCAAACTCGGAAGTCACCGTTGCGGGGCGCGGCGGAACGCTCTTACGAGCAGAGACGCCGGTCCGAGTGTCGACAACTCGGATCTCGGAGCGTCGCTGACGTACAACTTCGACGCGATCGTCGGCGGCTGACGGCGCGGAAGACCGACGGTCTTGGCATCAGCCGACGACGTGTCTGATGGGAAATGTCGGTCGCGGCGTGAAGCGGCCCGCCAATCGCTATCGGGGACTGCGCGCGGACTGCCGGTTCATCGCGGGTGCGATCCAGGACGCACGGTCGTTGTTCGGTCAGGACGCGCGGTACGAACACCGTCACTACGGCGGTGTGATCATCAGACTAACGGGCTTCGTTCAATGTCCACCAGCCGCTGCGGCTCGATCCGTGGATGTCAACCATGCGGCAACCACGGAGTCGAGACCGCCCATCGGCCGATTGTTGAACGACGACGAGTCCGTCAGGTCAGACGGACACCAGGCGGACCGCCCTTACTCTTTCAGCTCACCTCGGCCGGTGTTCGACTCCTCCTGCAGCCGTTTCAACATGCCGCTGACGCCGCCAAAGAGGTCGTTCGCGGCGCCGGAATATCCCTGATAGCGCGCCGGCAACTTCCAGTCCGGACCGATTTGTTCCGGCGTCCGCCCCGCTTTGAGTTCCGTCTGTCCCCACGCGACGAAGTCGCGATTGAATTCCACGTAGGTCTGCAGGTCGTCCCATGTCGTCGTCGCCGGCATATGGCCGTTGATGACCGTGTCGACGTTTTTGATCGTGTCGTGCGCTTTCTGCAGCGTATCGGCGATGTGCAGCACGCTGCCACCGTTGGCGGTGTCGATGAGCGGCAGGTTCTTCCCAGCGAAGATGTCACCGACGTGCGCCGTCCGGAGCGCGGGGAACACGACGAACGCATCGCCGTTGGTGTGGCCGGGGCCGAAGTAATACAAATCGATTTCGTCAGGGCCCTTTCCGATCGTCATCCGATCCTTGAACGTTCGCTTCGCCATGCCGCGGTTGTTGTTCTGCTTGAAGATGTCCATCTTCTGCATGTTCGCCTTCGTGTTTTCCTGGACGACGATGTCGACCGTCGCTGGAAATTCCACGTTGCCGCTCACATGATCGCCGTGCGTGTGGGTGTTGATGAGCATGGTGACCGGCTTCGGCGTGAGCGTTTTGATCTTGTCGAGAATCGGCTGGCCCCAGCCGGGATTCTTGGCGTCGACGACGACGACGCCGGTTGAGGTGACGAAGACCGCGGTATTGCCGCCACCGCCTTTGAGGACGTACAGGTTGTCCTTGATCTTGTCGACGTCGATGACCTTGGGCGCCTGCGACGGCGTCTGCGCGCGCGTCACGGCGAGCGCGCCGACGGCGAGAAGCGCTCCGAGAACGATCGTTCGCTTCACAAAGCACCTTCCAGGAAGAATTGGGATTCCGAGCCGACATGATACTCCCTTCGCCGGTGTTAGGATCGCGCCGTGCGTTTCACCACCGTGGCCGCAGTCGCGGCCTCTCTCCTCACCGCGGCGGGCGCCGACACCGGTTTCGCCGCGAAGAAGCCGGTTCTCGCCGCCGCGTGCAAAGTCTGTCCATGGGGTGCCGTCGGGGAAGTATTGAAGCAGGCCGCGCAGCCGTACGGATATGACATCCAGATCTGCTACAACTGCTGGCGCGCCGATAATCCGCGTCTCGTTGCCGGCGCCGGGATGCCGCCCAGGGTGATCCTGCCGCCTTACATTTCCGCGTCGCAGGTGCCGCCGCCGCCGAACGGACCGGTCGACTTCGGCGTCACCAGCGTGCAGAACGTCTACAACGCCTATCACGGGATCGGAGCCTTCAGCGCGGACCCTCCGCGCCCGAACCTCCGGCTGATCGTCAACCTGCAGGCGCCGAGCTACCTCATCGTGGCGATCAAGTCGAGCCTTGCGATCGACGACCTGAGTCGGTTGAAGAGCCGGCGCTGGCCCGTGCGCATCGTTGCCGGCTCGGGTGACGTCGACGCGGTACTCGCGCACTACGGCCTGTCGCGACCTGCGATCGAAGGGGCGGGCGGGCATATCGGCAATGGGAACGATCCGAACGAGCGC
>JBPYEE010000690.1:0-5674 GCA_051985095.1 Vicinamibacterales bacterium
CGTCGACGACGCGCTGCGCGCGCAGGGGATCACGACCGCTGACAGCATCAACAAGATCTGGGACTCGAGCTTCGCCATCGGCGGGCCGATCATAAAGGATCGCCTCTGGTTCTGGACTGCGCACCGCTTCTGGGGCTACCGGCAGATTCGAACGAACACGTTCTACGAATCCAACCAATCGACGTTTGTCTTCACTCCCGATCTGTCGCGGCCGGGCACGGAGACGCAGCGCAGTCTCAGCGACGATCTTCGGCTGACGTGGCAGATCAGCCCGAAGAACAAGCTGTCGGGCTACTGGAACATCTCGCCGCGCGAAACGAACCACTGGACGCTCGTCAGCACCGAGCAACCCGACGCGTCGAACCTGCAGGAGCTGCCCGTCAACAACTTCGAAACGGCACGCTTCACGTCGACGCTGACGACGAAACTCCTGTTCGAGGCGGCGGCCGGTGTGATGAACGAAACGTGGACGCGCGAGCCGGTCCAGGACTCAGCGACCTCGCTCGGCTATCCGGTCACCGAGCTGACCACCGGCGTCAATTTCCGCGCGTACTCCGGCACGTTCTCGCGCAACTACACGTCCCTGCGGTCGTATCGCAGCTCGATGAACTACGTGACCGGATCGCACGCATTTAAGAGTGGCATGACGCTCCAGGAAGGTCCCGCCGATACCGATGTCTGGACGAACAACGACACCGGTTTGATCGTCCGCAACGGGCAGCCGTTTCAGGTGACGGTCCGGACGACTCCCTACACGACGCATGAGCGGCTCGTGGCCGACCTCGGGCTGTACGCGCAGGACACGTGGACGATGAAGCGGATGACGGTGAACGCGGGCCTCCGGTTCGACTATCTGAACAACCGGGTGGAGGCGCAGTGCGCGCCGGGCGGGACCTGGATTGGCCCTCGCTGTTACAGCCCGCTCTACGACGTCCCGGACTACAAGGATCTGTCGCCGCGACTCGGCCTCGCCTACGATCTCTTCGGCAACGGCAAGACGGCGCTCAAGGCGACGCTCAGCCGTTACGTCGTGACCTCGACGGTCGGCACCGCGCGCTTGTTGAATCCCATCAACACATCGGTCAACACGGCGACGCGGTCGTGGACCGACACGAACCACGACGGCATTCCACAGCTGTCAGAGCTCGGACCGTTGAGCAACAACGCCTTCGGTCAGGTGAGCGTCGCGACGCAGTACGATCCCGCCACGATCAGCGGCTTCGGCGTGCGGCCGGTCAACTGGGAAGTGTCGACCACGGTCAGCCACGAAATCATGCCGCGGGTGTCGGCAGAAGTGTCGTACTACCGCCGTGCGTATGAGAACTTCACCACGACCGACAACCTCGACGTGACGCCCTCCGACTTCACGCCCTACTGCGTCACGGCGCCCGTTGATCCGCGGCTGCCAGGCGGTGGCGGGAATCAGATCTGCGGCCTCTATGACATCACGCCGGCGAAATTCGGCTTGGCGACGCACAACCTGGTCACCTTTGTGACCAACTACGGCGGGCGGCAGACACAGGTCTTCAACGGCATCGACCTGTCGGTAAACGCGCGGGTTCGGAACGATTTGTTCCTGACGGGGGGCTATGCCACAGGCAACACGCATTTCAACAACTGCGCCGCGTTCGTCGATAACCCGGTGACGCAGTTCGGCATTTCGACGGTGGCAACGTACCCTTCGAACCCAGGCACCGGCACCAACTTCGCATACTGCGACTACGACACGAGTTGGCTCGGACAGGCGAAGGTGACCGGGTCGTACACGCTGCCGTGGCAGCAGATTCAGATCAGCACCGTAATCCAGAATCTCCCGGGTCAGATGATCCTCGCGCAGTGGAACATCACGCAGGCCGACGTCGCCGCGAACGGCTCGCTCGGTCGTCCGCTGTCGGGCGGGACAAACACGTCGCGCGTCGTGCCGCTGATCAAGCCGGGGACAGAGTATACGCCGCGCCGGACGCAGGTGGACGTTCGCTTCGCGAAGAACTTCCAGGTGTCAAGCTCGCGGCGCCTGCAGGTAATGGCGGATCTGTTCAATGCGTTCAACTCGAACGCTGCGGTCGGCGCGACGTCAAACGCTGGCGAGCCCCCTGCAGCGATTAACGTGACCTACGGCCCAAACTGGTTAAAACCGCTGAACATCTTGCAAGCACGGTACGTGAAGTTCGGCGCGCAGCTTCAGTTCTAATGATCGACGTCGGGTTCCTATGGCAGCCACGGCTGGGTGGTTGGACTACTCGATTAGAACACGCGCGCCGCGTGATCAACCCCTCATCGCTTCGGTTGAGCGCTGGGACGGAACGGGCTTCGTCCGCCGTTCGAGGTACAACGCCGGTTGCGTCCGCAGGAAGACGTTTTCGGCGGTGAGTTGGGCACGTGACCGCATCGCCAATGACATCAGCGCCATGAAGTCCCGTGTGACTCCGAGGATAGTGCGGAGCAGAATGCGAGCGCTCTTCGGCATGACGTAATGGACCGTACGGGACGGTCTCCCGGCGGCACTCGTCAGTAATCCGCCGAAGACTCTGAAGAATCAGCGGATCATTTTGCGGACCACCCCAAGAACTAACGCGAATTCAGCGCTGAAGGACGACCGCCTCACCGCGACGATAAAGGTCGATCCGGCGGCGGATGTCGTTCGCTTGACCATCGCCCGACGTAGTGATGAGAGCCAGCGCTTCGGTAGCGATCCTTATCGCATCATCGAACCGTCCGAGCGCTGCGTAGGATACCGCGAGAACGTCGAGCGCGGCGGGATCAGCCCGGTTTGTCGCTTCGACGATGCGCTCGGCGAGCACGCACGCTTCGTTCGGCCGGCGTGCCTCCGTGTCGCCATTTGCGGCGAGCAGCCACACGAACGATGTCAGCTGTCGGATCCGCAACGGTTGTAGTCCGACGGCCTCGCGCATGTGCGCGAGCGCTGCATCCGACTGACCTTGTTGCGCAAGCACCAGCGCAAGATTCGCGTGGGCGTCGGCGTTCTTCGCGTCCGCGCCCACTGCGCGCTCGTACGCGCGGCGTGCAGCGTCGAACTGGCCGTCGGCGATCAGCAGGCTGCCCATGTTGATATATGCGACGGCGTATGAAGGATTCAGCGCGACCGCGTGTTCGTAGTGCTGCAGGGCCTCCGTGCGGTGGCCGGACAGTTCAAGCGCGGAGCCTTCGTTGAACCAGGCCGCTGCATCGTTCGGTTCGATGCGCGTGACCGCACGCAGGTGTTCGAGTGCCTTCAGCGGCTGACCGAGCTTCATGTACGTCAGAGCGAGGTCGTTTCGAAGCGCGACGTAGTCGGGATGCTGCTCGACGAGGATCTCGCCGCCGACCGTATCCTCGGTCAGCATCTTGCGATCGACGCCGGCTTGGAGCCGATCGCGATCGGCGGACGTTCTGGCGATGACCTGCACCCACGCATCCGCCATTTCATCCGAAGAGTACCACCCCCATGAGACGCGCGCCGGAGGGCGCGTCGGGTTTCGTGGGTTGTCAACAGAGTTGTCGAACGAATAGTCCATCGCGATCGTCGTTCCGGCGGGCAGCCAGAATGGCGACGCATATCGATAGTCGTCCTGCCAGTTGAAGTCCCAGTCATCGATACTGAGCAGCGGGCGGCGCGCGCCATCCGGCAACGTCGCCCACACGCTGACACGCCGCGCGCGATAGTGCGCGTGCGGCTGAATCGCGTGCACCTCGACATCGACCGGAATGGTGAATGAGTCGGTCACGCGGTAATCGCGCACGCCGGCCGCGATGTCGAGGTTCTGCCGTCCGAGCCGGATCATCGTCGGCACGCGCGTCGGCTTCGCGCCGAAATACAGACCGATCAGGGGCGTAACTACCTCCGGCTTGCCAGTCGGACGCATGTGGAGCTGCACCACGAAATCGGATCCGCCATCGAGACGCCACGACAGATCGCTCGTCGTCGGTGGTGGCGGCGCTTGTCCCGGCGTCCAGCCGAGGAAATGTCCATCGGGGTAGTCGGCGCTTCTCGGGATGAACCCTTCGTACCCAGGATCCGGGTCGGCATCATCGAGTTGTCGCGATGCTTGCGTGCGATCGATTCTGATGTTCGCGTGATGGACCGCACGACTGCGCGGCCTGAACTCGAGGCTCCGAACGTATCGTGTCTCCCGACCCGGAACGGTGACGACGAAATTGCGGAAAATGTCCGGTCCATCGGGGCGTACCGCGTACGCGGGCAATTCGAGCACCAGATCGGGCTCGCCGTGCAGCCACCCATTCGACCACTGCGGCAACGGTGGCAGCACCGCGGGATCTCCTTCGAGTGTGCCGTCGCGCAACCACGCGTCGAACGCTTCGATCTCCGCGTCCGTCAGTCGCCGTGCGCCGAGGAACTCTCCCGATTCGGGCGCCGGTTTCCACGGCGGCATGACGCGGCGTTTCGTCAGCGTCGCGATCAACCGGGCGTGGCCGCGGACTTCCCGATACGTGACGAGGCTGAACGGACCGTCGCCGCCGTCGCGGTGACATCCAGCGCACGAGCGATAGACGATCGGTGCGATATCGGCGGTGAATGTTGGATGCTTTGGCGGCGCAGCCGCCGCCCGACACGCCAGCGCCGTCGCACTCAGCACAAACGCCGCGCGGACGCACAACCTCATGCGCGAAGGGACCTTGCGGCCGCAAGTATACCTGTCACTCCCCATTATTGTGTCAGCGCAGAAAGTCGTTGACCTACGGCGCCACTGTCGGCGACTCTGCGGCCGATGGGATTTGCGGTGCGGTCGCGGAAAGCACGCGGACGATTGTTTCTCCCAGCGGCCGGACTTCTGGCGAGGCACACCCAAAAATCGGCTGCGATCGATTAATTGCGGACCACAGATGTCACACCGCTTCCGGCTTATCACCTCCATTGCCGCAGTTCTCCTTGGCGCCCCGTTCGCCAGCGCTCAACAAGACGTTGCCTGGATGAATACCGTCAACGCCACCGCGTCCGGCAACACGCTCACAAAAACCGGGGGATGCGACGGATGTCAGGATGCTGGCGGTGTGACGCATCAGCGAATTGTGCGGGGAACCGGTAGCTTCCAATTTTCAGCTGGAACCGGTCAGGAGGTGTATGTCGGTCTCACGCACACGACGACAACTCCCCTTGTCGACACGGCACTGGACTACGCGTTCGTGATCTATCAGAACGACAGTTGTGAAATCAGGGAGTTCGGCGTTTGGAGAGCCGACTGTACCTTCACCGCCGGCGATGTGCTCAAGGTCTCCATCGAGCCGGGACCGGTTGTGAAGTACTACCGGAACGGCGGGGTGATTTATACGACTGCGACCGTTCCCAACAATTATCCCTATGTTCTCGGGGCCGACCTTCTCGGCGCCGGTGCGGTCATTGCCGACGCCAGGATGTCCTTAAACAACGATTTGGTACCGACGACCTATAGAGCGACCACAAGCCGCGCCGTGCTCCCGAAACCACCATTGCCGACGTTGGGCGCGGCAGGCACACAATTCCGGGATCCGACGTTTGGGTCGGCGATGCTACGCGTCACCGACGGCAACACCAGGCCAGGGTCGCCCGGCCGGTCGTTCACCGTCCCCTCTGCCGCTCACCAGATGGCCTGGAATGCCACGTCGGATCGATTCTATGTTCGAAGCATCGACGGCGAGTTCATTCCGTACTCGTTCGATGAAAAAAGCATGACGGCGT
>JBPYEE010000691.1:0-6660 GCA_051985095.1 Vicinamibacterales bacterium
GCCGGCAGCATCATCAATAATGGGCATCATGTCGAACATCATCGGCCTCGGTCTCGATGCGACCGATATCGACCGCATCGCGGACACGATCGAACGGTACGGTGAGCGTTTCCTGCACCGGATCTTCACCGAAGGTGAAGTCGCCTACTGCATGGAGCGCCGCGTCCCCGCTATCCATTTTGCCGGGAGGTTTGCCGCAAAGGAAGCGGCGATGAAGGCGCTCGGCACCGGGCACTCGCAGGGCGTCCTCTGGCGGGACGTCGAGGTCATCCGGCGCGGGGGACCTCCGCAACTCGCGTTGCACGGAGGCGCCGACCGGCGCTTCGCCGCCATCGGGGGGCGCCGCACCCTGCTAACCATCACGCACAGCGAGGCGCTGGCGCTCGCCGAAGTCCTGATCCTCGGCGCCTGACGCAACCAGCGTTACCGGCTTCACGCCCCCCGGCCGGCCCTGCTGCGCCCACCGGCGGCGGCGGGCGCCGGCAACCGCCGTGCCCCCAGGCAGTTGGCGTGGCGGCGTGCGCGCGCGCGCGATGGGCACCGGCCTTGAAGAGGCTCGCCCGACCGAAAGGAGAGCTGTCGTGACCATCAAAATCACCCCCAACGACCGCGGCAATCCACCCGGAAAACTCGGAGACGCTGAACTGCATTTCTCAGAGGACGACGGCCCGCTCGCCGGACTGAAGCTGATCGGATTCTCGATCTGGGAGCGCCGCAACAGCGCCGGCAGAAACGTCACCTTTCCGGCGCGACAGTACGCGGTGAACGGCGAGCGGCGCAACTTCTCGCTGCTGCGGCCGATTGTCGACATCGGCGCACAGGAAAAACTGCGCGAACTGATTCTGGAGGCGTACCAGGACTACGAAGAGCAGGCCGAGGTCGCCCGTTAGGTCGTCGCGGGTCCGGGCGGCCCAGGCCGACCGCGTTACCGGATGACGGGCAGAAGCCGGGCGTTTTCCTGCGCGCGTTTGGGCGGCAGCGTCCACTCCTCGCGCAGCGCCTTCTCGAACTCGGCATGGAAGAAGGCCGCTTTCATGCCGCCGTCGATGATGTCCCAGGGGAGCAGGGCATCCCGGGTGCGGTCTCGAAAGATGAAGAAGTCTCCATCGACGTCGGCGTCGGCGACGGCCGCCCGCCAGTTCTGCCCGTTCCGCTCGGCGGCGGCAATCGCCGGCGCGACGCGTCGATCGCCGAGCGACAGCAGCGCCTGATAGTAGGAGTGGCGCTCGGATTTGATGTTGAAGTAGACGTTGTCGAGGTCGGCCACGAGCGTCCGCAGCCGTTTGATTTTCTGGTCGATGCGCGTGTCGCGCTCCATCGGCAGCCACTGATACGCCGTGCCCGGCTTCGGCACGAGCGGGTTGACGCTGCCGATGATTCGGCCGACGTGCCCTTTGCGGCGCGCGTACTTCAACATCCGATCGCGCAGCTGCACGGTCAACTCGCGGATGGCAACCAGATCGTCGTCGGTTTCGGTCGGGAGGCCGATCATGTAGTACAGCTTCAGGTTTTCGATGCCGTTGGCGAAGACGAGGTCGGCGCGGTCGAGGATCTCCTCGTTCGTCACCGTCTTGTTGATCACGCGGCGCAACCGATCGGATCCGGTCTCCGGTGCAATCGTGAGCGTGCGCTCCCCGCTCGCGTGCAGCACCTGGACGATCGATTCGGTGAGGTCGTCCAGGCGCAGCGAGGCCGGGCTGATCGCATACCCCATGTCGTGGAGGCACGCGAGAATGCGATCGATGTCCGGGTGGTCGCAGAGCGCGATCGAAACGAGTCCGGCGCGAGTTGCGTGCCGGCGGGCGGCCGACGCCAGCTCGAGGATCCGGTCGGCCGGGAACGCGCGGACGGGCAGGTAGTTGTAGCCCGCCCAGCAGAAGCGGCACAGGTTGGCGCATCCGCGCACCACTTCGACCAGAAAGCGCGACCCAAACTCGGTATCGGGCGTGAAGATGGTCGTCGCCGGCGGATCGACCGCGTCAGTCGTCCGGAGCGCGGCCTTGCGGACCGGCATCGGAGCCGACGTGTCGTCGCGGACGGTATACCCCGCGAGCGTGCCGTCGGCCGCGTACTGCGGCTCGTAAAATGCGGGGACGTAGAAGCCGCGCGACCGCGAGAGCTGCCGCAACAGGTCGCTCCGGCTCGAGGCGTGTCTGCAGGCATCGCGCAGGCCGGGGACGAGGACTTCCCCTTCGCCCGCCGCGATCACGTCGGCAAATGGGGCGAGCGGCTCCGGGTTCACGAACGTCACCGCGCCGCCAATCACGATCAGCGGGTGGCGATCGCTCCGCTCGGCCGCGTAGCGCGGGAGGCCGGCCAGGCGCAGCAGCGTGAGCACGTTGACATAGTCCCATTCGAACGAGACCGAGAACGCGATGACATCGAACTCGCCGACCGGCGTCTGGGACTCGAGCGTCAGGAGCGGCATTCTCGCCTGCCCCATCGCCGCCAGCTCCTGCTTGGGCGGCAGAAAGAAGCGTTCGCAGACGATATCGTCCTCGGCGTTGAACAGCCGGTAGACGGTCTGAAACCCGAGATTCGACATCCCGACCCAGTACGTGTTCGGGAACGCCAGCGCGACGCGCAGACGATCGCCGTGCGGCTTGATCACGTAGCCGATTTCTTTCGCGAGAATATGTCGGGCGCGTTCCCGTTGGGCCCAGGAATTCATGGACAGGTTCGAGCCGAGCGGCACCTGCAGCTCAGTCGTCGGCGTGTTCGCGTGCCGTAGATCCTCTTTAGTTTAGCATCGCAGGCCCTGTCGCCGCGCCCGGGCCCGGTCCGCGCGCCGGTCGTCCCCGATCGGCGCGCGTCAGGCGTCGTGGCGGCGGAGGAACGCCGGCACGTCGAATGTCGAGGCCTCGAACTCGGCGTCGACGGCCAGTCTCAGATCGAGGTCCCCCTCCGCGGCACTCGTGCCGGTCGCCTCGCCGCCGCCCATCAGAGACGGTGCCGCGGCGCTCGCCATGGCCACCGCCGCCGGCGCGCCGGACGCGGCGGCGACCGGCAGCTCGAGCAACGGCCGGCGCGCGATCGTCAGCCGCGGTGACGGCAGGGCCGCGGCGGCCACGGCGGCCTCCGCGCGCACGCGCACATCGGCATACATCGTCATGTCGACCGGCGTTTGCGCGATCGCGCCGTTTGGCTTCATCGCAGGCGGCGCCCCGAAGCCGGTCGCAATCACCGTAATCTTCACCTTCCCTTTCAACAACGGATCGACCACGGCGCCAAAGATGATGTTCGCCTCTTCGTCGGCGGCCTCCTGCACGATCGACGAGGCTTCGCTCACCTCGACGAGGGACAGATCCGGGCCGCCGGTCACGTTGATGATGACGCCGCGGGCCCCGTTCACCGACGCGCCTTCGAGCAGCGGGCTCGAGATCGCCCGGCGCGCCGCTTCTATCGCCCGGTCCTGGCCTTCCGCCTGCCCGGTGCCCATCATCGCGAGCCCCATGCCGGCCATAATCGTCTTCACATCGGCGAAGTCGAGATTGATCAGCCCCGGCACGAGGATCAGATCCGAGATCCCCTGGATCGCCTGTCGCAGTACGTCGTCGGCGGTCGCGAACGCGTCGTTGAGTGGCGTGGTCCGGTCGATGATCGCCAACAGCCGCTCGTTGGGAATCGTAATGATCGTATCGACGCACTCGCGGAGCGCATCGAGGCCCCGCTCCGCCTGCAGGTGGCGTTTCTTGCCTTCGAACTTGAACGGCTTGGTCACGACGGCCACCGTCAGCGCGCCCAGTTCGCTGGCGAGGCTGGCGATCACCGGGGCGGCGCCGGTGCCGGTGCCGCCGCCGAGGCCCGCCGTCACGAAGATCATGTCGGCGCCGTCGAGCGCCTGGATGATCTTCTCGGTGTCTTCGAGCGCGGCCTGGCGGCCGATCGTCGGATCCGCGCCGGCGCCGAGGCCTTTGGTGAGCTTGCTGCCGATCTGCAGTTTCACCGGCGAAGGGCTGTGCTTCAGCGCCTGGCGGTCCGTATTGGCGACGAGGAATTCGACGCCGTCCAGGCCCACCTGCACCATGCGGTTGACGGCGTTGCTGCCGCCGCCCCCGACACCGACGACTTTGATGCGGGCCCCGGCGCTGTTTTCTTCCTCGAGCTGGAGCCGCAACGGTCTGGTGTCGTTCTTCTCGTGGTCTCTCATCGGCGTCTCCTAGAAGAATTCCTTGAACAACCCGCGCAGCCGCCCGGCGACGCGCACCAGCGCGCCGGCTCCCACCGGCGCACGCAACAGTTCTCCGACCGCATTGCGATGTCCGTACAACACGAGCCCGACGCCGGTCGCGAACGTCGGGCTGTTGACGTGATCGGCCAGGCCGCGGACCCCGACCGGACACCCGCGGCGAATCGGCAGATCGAAGATTTGTTCGGCGATTTCCGGCATCCCTTCGAGGATGGCGCCGCCGCCGGTCAGCACGATCCCGGAATTGAGCGCCTTCTCGTATCCGGCGCGCCGGATTTCGTCCCACACGAGATGGAAAATCTCTTCCGCGCGCGGCTGCAGGATTTCCGACAGAATGCGCCGCGCCATCACGCGCGGCCGGCGGCCGCCGACGCTCGCCACCTCCATCGTCTCGTCTTCATCGACCATCGCTGACAAGGCGCAGCCGCATTTTCGTTTCACCTTCTCCGCATCGGGAACCGGCGTGCGCAGGCCGACGGCGATGTCGTTGGTGAAATGATCGCCGCCCACGCCGACAACCGCCGTGTGCCACAGGCTGCCGCGCTCGTAGATCGCGATATCGGTGGTGCCGCCGCCGATGTCGACCAGCGCCACCCCCAGCTCTTTCTCGTCGTCGGTCAGCACCGATTCGCTGGCGGCGAGCTGCTCGACGACGGTTTCCGCGACGTTGACCCCCGCCCGGTTCACGCACGCGACGATATTCTGCGTCGAACTCTGGCTGCCGGTGATGATGTGGACATTGACTTCGAGGCGCGCGCCCGTCATGCCGACCGGTGCGCCGATCCCGTCCTGTTCGTCGACGACGAAATCCTGCGGCAGCACGTGCAGAATCTCGCGCCCGATCGGCAGCGACATCGCCTTGGCGGCCTCGATCGCCCGACGCACGTCCTCGCGTGTGATCTCCCGGTTCTTGCCGGCGACGGCGATGACGCCGCGGCTGTTGAAGCCCTTGATGTGCGGACCGGTCAGCGCCAGGTGGACCGAGTCGATTTCGACGCCTGCCATCAGCTCGGCCTCGTCGATCGCCTTCTTGATCGATTCCACCGCGGCCTCGAGGTTGACGACGACGCCGCGGCGAATGCCGCGCGATTCGGTGACGCCGATGCCGACGATGTCGAGGCTGTCCGCATCGAGGATTTCGGCGACGACCGCGGTCACCGTCGAAGTGCCGACGTCGAGTCCGACGAGGTACCGTTCTTTGCGCGCCACTAGGGTGTCCTCTTCTTGGGAACCGACTTCACCGGTCTGGCCGGCGTCACGTAGATTCGATCGTCAAACCGCAGATCGACCGCGTCGATGTCCGCGACCCGTTCGTGCAGCGTAGCGGCCAGCCCGAGATACGACTCGAGCTTTGGCACGAACTGGTCATCGCCGAGCCGAAGGACCGCAGGGTCGCCGGTGAGGATGACCGACGCGTTGTGGACGTCGGTCACGTCGACCTGCGACAGCCGTTTGGCCAGCGCCGGCTTCGATCGGGCCGCCGCGATGACACGCGCGGCCAGCTCCGCCCGCGCCTCGTCCGTCATCGTGTCCCCGTGATTGCCGAGGCCGTCGATGATCGGCAGATCCAGATCCGCGTACTGCGGCCCGAACTGATCGACGATCACGCCGTGCTCGTCGACCAGATACAGCTCGCCGGTGAGGCGGGCGATGCCGACCGGTCGCCGCTCCAGAACGGTCACCTCCACCGTCGACGGCAGCGATCGGCGCAGCGCCGCGTCGCGCACCCAGGGAGATGCCAGCAGGCGCCGGCGCCACGCCGGCAGATCGGCCAACAGCAGGTTCTCGCCCCGCAGCCCGCTCAGCACGGCGATCACGTCGCCCTTTGACAGTCGCTCGTTGCCGGACACCACGATCCGATCGACCTTGAGCACGCGCGCCTGCACGATCAGCAGCGCCGCGCGGTAGAGCACCACGCCGGCGACCAGCGCGACGCTCAGGCCGGTCGCCACCCGTCTGACTGACCGCCGGCCGGCGCGCCGGCGCGACGGCTTCAGGTGCGCGCGGCGGAACCGTTTGTCGGCGGTCACCGAGGCGAGCGGTGTCATCGCTGCAACGCCTCCACCAGGCGATCGGGCACCGCGGCAATCGATCCAGCGCCCAGGGTGATCACCACATCGCCCGGACGGGCGGCGCGGACGACGGCGTCGACCACGTCGTCCAGGCCCGGCGCGACCTCGACAGGCACGTCGACGGCGGCGCGGATCGCCGTCGCCAGCGCATCCCCCGTCACGCCCGGGATCGGCTCTTCGCCGGCGGCGTAAATGTCCGTGAGCACAATGTGGTCGGCAGCGGCGAGGGCCGGCCCGAAGTCGTTCAACAGCGCCCGCGTCCGCGTGTAGCGATGCGGCTGGAACGCCACGATGAGGCGCCGATTGAGCAGCCGCGCCGCGGTGAGGACGGCTCGGATTTCGGTCGGGTGATGCCCATAGTCATCGACGATCAGGATGCCGTTCGGCTCGCCGCGACGC
>JBPYEE010000692.1:0-8337 GCA_051985095.1 Vicinamibacterales bacterium
CGTCATGGCCCAGCGTACCGCGGATCAGGAAGCGGTCGCCCAAGCCTGCAACGACCGCAAGCTCGAAGTGCAGCGCGTGCTGGAATTCTTCGGCCAGGAGGCCGTGGCTCGCGTCGTGCACGACTCCCCGAAACTGACGGCTCCATCCCAACTGAAGGCGAAATAACCCATGGCTGGTAGTGGTGCGCTCGCTCGGCTGTTGAATCTCTGGAGGGGATTCGTGTCGATATGGATCTCGGACGTCGAGAAAGAACATCCCGAGATCGCGTATGAGAACGCGATCAACTCGATGATCGAGAAATACTCGAAGCTGAAGGCGGCGACAGCCGCCATCATCCGCCGTCGTGAAGACCTGGATGCCCGAGTGTCGCAGGCAACGAAGGACCTCGCGCAGACGGACGCTGAGCTCAATACCGCGGTGGACACGCACCAGGACGATCTGGCTGTGGTGCTGATCCAGAAGAAGAACCAGCTCACCCAGGATCTGGCGGACATGCGCGGCGACCTGGACACGGCGCAGAAAGATGCCGCAAATGCCAAGAGCTCGATTCTGAATGTCCAGGCCGAGATCAAAAAGCTCAAGGCCGAACGCGACGTCATGCTCGCTCGGATGCAGTCCGCCCAGGCACGACTGCGTATCCAGGATCAACTCGAGGGAATGTCACTCGACGCCGAGGTCAGAGCGCTCGACACGGTACGCGAACACATTAAGAACACCATCGCGCAGGCCAATCTCGGAGACGAGTTGTCCTCGTCATCGCTTGATGCGCGTCTCGCCGCACTCAAGAGCCAGACCGGCGACGTTCAGGCCAAGCAGCAACTCGCGGAGCTGAAAGCCAGGCGTGCGGCGCAGCAGGCCGCCGCGGGTCAGAAGACGCTCTAAGTTCAAGTTCCAGTCATTAGGGGACCCCTTGCATGAAGCTGACGCCGTTTGCGAAGTTCTTTATCACTGTCGTGATCCTCGGTGTGCTCGGCTACACCGTTTGGCATTACGAGGGCGGGGCGATCCGCAAGTGGGCGGGCGCTGAACGCTCGACGACACCGCAGGCAGCCTCTGCGGTCACGTCAGGCGATTTCGATGCCCTCAAGAATGCCCCACCTGATCCGTCGCGCGGGACCGGTTCGAGCGGCGTAACCGGCAGCCAGCTCCCTGCCAGCGGTCGGATCAACCGTCCGCTGGTGGTCGGCATCAACACCTGGGCCGGGCATTCTCCCGGCATTGTCTTCAACAACGGCCTGGACCCGAATCCCGCCTCGAGCTACCGCCAGAAGTACGGTCTCGACGTCAAGTTCGTGTTGCTGGAGGACCCGGCCGCGAAACTCGCCGCATTCCGTAACGGCGACATCGACATCATGTGGGACACCGTCGACAACTGGGCGCGGGAAGCGTCAATCCTGGCCGAGCAGCACCAGGCGGCCAAGTCGATCATCATGCAAGACTGGTCTCGCGGCGGCGACGGCATCGTGTCGCTGAGCTCGATCAACTCCATCGAGCAGCTCAAGGGTCACAAGATCGCCTGCACCCAGTTCACGCCATCGCACTTCCTCCTCCTGTACCTCCTGGCGCAATCGGGGCTCAGTCCTGACGATCGCGCGGAGGTCGAGAAGAACATCATCTTCACCCAGGATGCGCCGGCGGCCGCGGCGATGTTCAAGGCGAAACAGGTCGACGCCGCGGTGACCTGGGAGCCTGACCTGTCGGGGGCGGTCACCGCCCGTGGCGATGAGGCCCACGTGCTCGTGTCGACGACGGCGGCCACCAACATAATCGCGGATACACTCGTGGCTCGACAGAACATCGTCGAAAAGTATCCGGATACGGTCCGCGACTTTGTGCACGGTTGGCTCGATGGAATCCAGCGGATCCGTCAGGATCCCACCGGGGCCTACGCTCTCGTAGGCAAGGCGCTGAAGCTCGACCCCGATACGGTGTCGGGCATGCTCTCGGGACTGAAGCTGACGACTTATGCGGACAACGCGCAGTTCTACGGCCTCACGGGCGGCAAGGCCCATTACGATACGCTCTTCGATACGGCCTTCGTGATCTGGCGCAAGAAGGGCCTGGTGACCCGCCCGGTCGAGGCCAAGGACTGGGTCGATACCCGTTTCCTGGTGGCGCTAGCCGGGGATTACAGCGGGGAGCAGGTTGAGGAACCCAAGGTGGCCGCGCGCGCGCCGTCGGCGACCGATCGCGCCATCATCAACAAGCAGATACAGGTCCACTTCACGCCGGGCTCGGATCAAATCATGGCGGGTTCTTATCTCGTCCTCGATTCCCTGGGCGACACCATGACCTCGTTCGGCAACACCTACCTGCGGGTCGAGGGAAACACCGACACCACCGGCAGCGCGGCCGCCAACCTGACACTGTCGGAACGGCGGGCACAGGCGGTGGTCAAGTACATCACTGAGAATTTCCCGAGCATCCAGCGCACGCGCTTCCAGACCGAGGGACACGGCTCGTCGAATCCGGTCGCGACCAACGCGACCGAAGGCGGCCGCGAGCTCAACAGGCGCACCGACATCAAGGTAATCCTCGCTACGCAGTAACAGCAGCTCGGTGAAGCGGTCGACGGATCTTTTCGCGCTCCGGGCGCCGATCGCGCCCGGAGCTGCCTTGGCGCTCGGTTTCGTCGCGCCGGTGCTCGTACTGGGCATCTGGTGCGTTCTGTCCTACGGTGGTCTGGCGCCACCGGACTTCCTGCCCTCGCCCACCGAGGTCATCCGCGGCACGGTCCAGCTGTTCTTGCAGGAGGATCTCGGCCGCGCAATCCTCGTGTCGTCCCGGCGGATTGGTATCGCGTTTCTGCTAGCGGCGGCACTGGCGCTCCCGCTCGGTATCCTGATGGGTGCGTTCGATGCGGTACACCGCGTGTTCGAGCCCATCATGGCACCACTGCGTTATATGCCGATCTCGGCGTTCATTCCGCTCCTCATCCTCTGGTTCGGAATCTACGAGCAGGAAAAGATCGCCTTCCTGTTCCTCGGCGTTTTCGTCTACCTGCTGCCGGTGGTCGTGTCGGCCGTGCGTGCAGTGCCGGAAGAACTGGTGCAGACCGCGCGCACACTCGGCGCCAGTAAGGCGCAGGTCGTGCGAACGGTACTGTTGCCGGCGGCCCTTCCGGAGATCTTCGATTCGTTCCGCGTCATGAACGCCATCGCCTGGACCTACGTGATCCTCGCGGAGGCTGTCAACCCCGAGCACGGGCTCGGCTACATGGTGGAGCTGGCACGCACCCACCAGAAAGCGTCGTGGTCCTTCGCGGGCCTGCTGGTCATCGGTGGGATCGGCCTGCTGACAGATTTCCTGATTCGCTCCGTCTCGACGCTGCTGTTTCGCTGGCGGGAAGAGGCCGAGTGAGCGAGCACGAGCAGGCCGCGGAGGGCGAGCCGGGCACCATCGCCGTCACCGTAGCGGACGGTGTGGCCGCGCGGCCCAGCTACAAGGCCGACTTCAAGGCGGCCGCGCCCAAATTGCGCGTCAAGAATCTCAGCGTCACCTACCGAGATCGAGCCGGCACGAGCATCGAGGCGGTGCGCGATGTCTCGTTTGACGTCATCGATCGCCCCGGCGTCGGCGAGATCGTGGTTTTTCTCGGACCGTCCGGCTGCGGGAAGTCGACGATCCTCAAGGCCGTTGCAGGCCTGCTCACGCCCTCCGCAGGTGAAGTGCTCGTTGACGGCGTGCCGGTCGAAGGGGTCAGCCGTGATCGCGGTATGGTGTTTCAGGCGTACACCTCCTTCGGCTGGCTGACCGTGCGGCAGAACGTCGAATATGGTCTCCGCCTGCGCGGTGTCCCGGCCGACGAGCGCCACGCGCAGTCGGACAAGTACCTGAAGGCGGTCGGGTTGCTCGAGTTCGCAGACCGCTTTCCGAAGGATCTGTCCGGCGGCATGAAGCAGCGAGTGGCGATCGCGCGCACGCTGATCAACAAGCCGCGGGTCGTCCTCATGGATGAACCGTTCGGCGCACTGGATCCGCAGACCCGCTGGGGCATGCAGGGGCTGCTGCTCGACATTGCGCGCGAGGAGGACCACACGATCTTGTTCGTGACACACGACGTGTCCGAAGCGGTGTATCTTGCCGAGACGGCCTACGTCATGACTCCACGTCCAGCCCGGATTCTGCACCGCGTGGACGTTCCGGCCTTTGCACGGCGTGATATCGCTCTCAAGTCCTCTGCCGAGTTCCGGGCGGTGGAGAAGCAGCTCCTGGATCTTCTTTACTCATCACCCCCGTCCATGTAGTAGAGGTGGTGGGTGGGCACCGAGCAGACTCCGCAAACGCCTCCGCGAACGCGGACCGTGGCGACGCCGACCGGGCAGCGCCCTGCCGCCCGAATCGACGTCACCCCCGCGAAACAGGAGGATCCAGGGGCCGGCCAGCGTCCCTACCTGCGCATGGCGTTTGCGAACCCCTACAACCTGGCGCTGTTGGGCGGCGGGCTCGCAGCAGCCGTGCTCACGGCGGCGCCAGTCCTCGGATTGCTGACGCTCGGGCTCGAGGGATTGTGGCTGTTGCACGCACCGGATTCGCGGTTGCTCAAGAGACTCCTTTGGGATCCGCAGTTCGAGCGTGTGAGAAGCTCGATGGCGGCCGCCGAGCTGAGCGCGCGCATGCAGCCGCTCGACCGCACAGCGCGGGCACGCGTCGAGGCACTGATCGAGCGACAAGCCGAGATCCAGCGACTTGCCGCGCAAAACCCCTCGTTCGCCCGCGACCTGCTCAGAACGGAGCTCGGCAAGACGGACCGGCTCGTTGATGCGTTCCTCGACATGTCGCTCACCTGTCAGCGCTACGAGGGGTACCTGGAAAACGTCGATACGAATCAGCTCAACGCCGACCGCAGGCGCTACGGACTGATCGCCAAGGCCAGCGCGGCCGATGACCCCGAAGCGCAGATCGCTCAGAAGAACGTCGACGTGACCGATAAGCGACTCGCGAAGCTCGCCGAGATCAAGCACTATCTGCAGGTCGCGAAAGGGCAGCTCGACCTCATCGAGAATTCGTTCCAGCTGCTGGTTGAACAGATCGTGACGATGCAGTCGCCGCGCGAGCTCTCCGGTCAGCTCGATGAGCTGCTCGACGGCGTCGAGGCGATCCGCGAGACGACCCGCGATACCGAGAAACTCATAGGACCGCTTGACAACAATGCCTGACAAAACGGGCAGCCGCGTGCTGCCGGCCTGGGCCGACGACCTGCGCTCCCGCTACGTGCGAGGCGAGGCCTCGATCTTCGTGCTGCACGGCAACGTGTTCGATGCCGTGGTCCAGGACGGCCTGCATTCACTGTCGTCGTTTCTGACCGACGTGCTGCTCAAGGAGACCAAGGACACCGTCGTCGTCTACAACCTCGCGACCGGCGGCCACTTCGCAAAGCGCGCGCCGCGGACCGAGGTGAGTGAAGACCTGGCATCGGCGGCGCCTAAGGAGAAAGCCTTGGCGGCACTCGAGACTCTGCTGGTGACGGGCAACCGCACGGCGGTCGTGCTCGAGTACGCGGACGCCGTTGCGCCAGCCGGAGACCCCGCCTTTCAGGCCGACGCCGACCGGGCCGCCATCGTCATGCTGCATCGCTGGTCCTTTCTTCCGGCGATCGAGAAGAGTGACAACCTGGTTGTTCTCATCACCGAAAGCCTGACCGACCTGGCGCCCAAACTGGTTGCCAATCCGCGGGTGGGCGTGATTCGAGTGCCCATGCCGGACGTCGCCGCGAGGCGTGCCGCAGCGAAGATTGCCGACCGCGAGCTCTCCGACAAGGATCTCGACCGCTACGCGGAGGTTACCGCCGGCCTCAAGGTCATTCAGATCTGTTCGATCCTGGCGCCTCCGGCACCGACCGCCGAGTCACTGGCCGATCGCGAGGAGTTCATCTCGCATCTGCTGGGTGCAGGGCCGGACGTGGGAGAACGCGCTCATAAGCTCGCGGCGTTGACAGCAGCCTATTCGCGCGCGGAGGTGGAGAAGCTGCTGGCGCCTGGAGCGGGGCAGGCCGCGCTGGCCAACGCCGCCGAGCGCGATCACGCGGAAGCGGACCGGCTCATCGCGGGACGCAAGCGCGAGATCCTGGAACGCGAGTGCTTCGGCCTGGTGGAGTTTGTCGAGCCTGCCCATGGCTTCGAAGTGGTGGGCGGAATGGACGAGGTCAAAGCGGAACTCACCGCCGTTGCCGAAAACATCCGCGAGGGGCGTACAAGCCGGGTGCCGATGGGCATGCTGTTCACCGGCCCCATGGGCACCGGCAAGACGTACGTGGCGGAGGCGTTCGCCAGGGAATGTGGCCTTACGACCATCAAGCTCAAGAACTTCCGCTCCAAGTGGGTCGGTGCGACCGAAGGTAACCTCGAGAAGATCCTCGGTGTCATCCAGGCCATCGGCCAGGTGGTAGTGATCATCGACGAAGGCGACCGCGCGTTTGGTGGAACTGACGACGAAAACGATGGCGGGACGTCCTCGCGCGTCATCGCGCGGATCAAGGAATTCATGTCAGACACGAGCAATCGCGGCCGAATCCTGTTCCTGCTGATGACCAACCGCCCCGACAAGCTCGATTCAGACATCAAGCGCGCGGGACGACTGGACCGCAAGATTCCATTTCTATACTCGCAGACACCCGCCGAGGTCGAAGCGGTGCTCAACGCGCAGGTTCGCAAGAACGGCGTGAAGTCCACGGTCGACTTCGTAGCCACTCGAAAGGTGTTGTCCGAGAAGCTCGTCGGCTACAGCAACGCCGACGTCGAGGCCGTGGTGCTGCTGGCAAACGATTTTGCGGCCAAGGAGTCAGGTTCCGAGGCGCCGGTGGAGGATCGGCATTTTGTCGCCGCTCTCCAGGATTATTTTCCGAGCCGGGACTCCGAGCTTCTGGAATACATGGAGCTGTTGGCGGTCTTCGAAGCCAGCAGTCGCAGACTCCTGCCGCCCAAGTACGCATCGATGACGCCCGAAGAGATGGACGCCCGCCTGCGCCTGCTGCGCGCGGCCGTGGCGAACCGTCGGTAGGGGAAAGTACGTTGCCGCCACGGTAGGCGTGGCTCACGCGTCCTTGGATGCACGGTAGCGGAAGCTCCCGTCATAGCCACCCAGCATGTGCGCGCCCATCGTGACCGGCGGATAGTGCGCCCTCCCGGACTCGGCAACGAAGCGGGGCAGCGGTTCGATCACGCAGTCGGAGTCGAAATCATAGAAGAACACCGCTGAATGGCGACAACACGTCCCGGAATTGACGACTCGGTGCCTCGTAGCCCGCCAGATATCGTTCGTGAGCCGGCTTGTCATGTCGCCCAGGATGCAGATGAAGGTGCCTGGGATGCACGGAACACGGATCCACGTGCCATCCGCTCGCAGGACCTCGAGACCCGGCTCATCGAGCTGCCAGAGCAGCGACAGAATTCCATAGTCCGTGTGCTCGCCGCAGCCGACCTGCCCTGTCCGAGGCGACATCGGTTGCGGCGGATACTTCGCGATTCTCAGTTCGCAGAGATGCTTCCTCGTCCGCTCGACGAAATAGTCTTCCGGCAAGCCGAAACAGGTTGCGAAAAGAGAGCTGATTCGCGCGCCGACCTGGAACCAATGCTCATATAGGGCCTGCAGCACCGCTCTGAATTCGGGCATACCGCCCGGCCAGACGTTGGGCCCATGGAACGGCTTTCCCGCGAGCACGTCCGGACCATCGCACGGAAGCTCCCGTCCCATGTCGAACGCTTCCTTGAGGTCCGGTGACCGGCTTCCCAGGGCATTCTCTTCACCGCTCGGAACGTAGCCGCGATGATGGGGCGATTTAGCGATGTGAATCGCGAGTTTATCCTCGAGCGATAGTTGAAAAAACGCCTCAATCTGACACGTTGCGCGCTCCAGAAGAGCCTGCGGCATTCCATGCCCGGCAACGCAGAAGAAGCCCGTCTTTCTGCAGATGTCATCCAGCACCGCGGCGTGGGAGCGGCGCGCTGATCGGTCAATGCCGTGCAAGGCGCGCAGGTCCACCAGCGGAACGTCGTAGATTCCGTTCGGGATCATGCGCCTCACGCTCGATGCCGAATCGGCACGACGTCGGCGCCGTTCCGCAGGGCGTCCAGGTAGTCGGCCCAGGCATGCATCATCTTGCGGCGCTCCGAGAGGCGTTGCGCCTTGTTGTACGCTGCCCGAACCTTGTTGCGCTCCATATGCGCGAGCTGCAACCCGATCAGATCAGGGCGAAGCCCTGCTCGTTGAGCAGCGTACTTGCCATGCTGCGGAACCCGTGCCCCGTCTGCTCTTCGCTGCTGTAGCCCAGGCGCCGGAGCGCTGCATTGATCGTGTTATCGACATCGGCCGATCGCGTGTAGGGAGGGGAAGGGTAG
>JBPYEE010000693.1:0-10284 GCA_051985095.1 Vicinamibacterales bacterium
ACCCGAAAATCACGAGACCTGACAGCTCGTCGCGATGGCTCACCGGATCGTACCTGACATTCCGTATGCCTTTTGTCGGACATTGGTCGAGTTGATCGGCCGTGTTCCGCAACGCCGAGCGGTCAACAGCACGCTGCCGCTTAGTCCTGCTGAGGGGCAATTCTTGGATTCGTGGTGCGTGGACACGGATGAATATGACTGAGGCGTCCGACGATTCCAATGCACGATTCGGCGGGTGCCGACTTCCATAGACCAGCTGGACGCCACGAGATCGTCGGCAGCACGAATGCTTCGAGAAACAGACTGCGATGGAAGAAACGGGCACCTCATGGCGTCTAATGGCCAGGTGGATGCAACGGGCGGCGAGATCAGCCCCGAGATCCTCGAGGCGTGCCGCCGGGGCGACCGGGAAGCGTTTCGGGCACTCTATGAGGCGTACAAGGATCGCGTCTACTCAATGGCGTTCTATTTTTCGCGGGCGGACGCGGACGCGGCCGCCGAGGTCACACAGCAGGTGTTTCTGAAGCTGATACGTGAGATCGGACACTTTCGGGGAGATGCTGCGTTTTCGACGTGGGTCTATCGACTCGTGGTGAACGCATGCGTCGATCGCTCGCGCCACCGGCGCTCGGATGCGGTCGGAACGGACCCGGTCACGTTGGACGCGATGGCGGTTGCGCCCGCTCTGTCGAACGAAGAGATGTTCGCGCAGCGTGAGACCGCCTCGTCCGTACAGCGCGCGATCGCAACGCTGCCTCCGAAACTCCGCACGGCAATCCTGCTGCGGTATTTCGACGATCTTTCGTATACCGACATGGCCAAAGCGTTGAACTGTTCGATCGGCACGGTCGCGTCTCGGCTGAGCCGCGGCCATCGTTTGCTCGCGAAGCGGCTGGCGCCTGTTCGAATGGCGCTGCGGCGGAACGCGTGACCTGATGTTCATAAGGCACGTCGAGAACTCGTTGCCCCGTTATTGCGACGGTGAGTTGTCCGTCGAAGCGAGACAGCGTGTCGACGCACACCTGGCAGCATGCGCTCGGTGTCGCACGGCGCTGGAGGAGATCCAGTTTTCCGCCGGACTTGTCCGGCAACTGACTCTGGTCAGTGCTCCTGCCTCGTTGTGGAACAGCATCGAGAGGGCTTTGTCTTCACCGAGCCACAGACGCTCCTTCGCGTATGGGCTCCCCTCGGCAGTCGCATGGGCCATCGTGCTCCTCGTGGCTGGCGTGGTCTATTGGTCGACTCGCGAGAAGACGTCTCAACCGTGGGAAGTGGCTCGTGTGGACGATCGCGGCACTCGACGAATGGCCGAGGGGGAGTGGGTTGAAACTGGCGGCGGCTCGACGGCACGCATCATGGTCGGTCAACTGGGAACAGTCGATGTGGCTCCCGACACGCGCGTGCGCCTCGGACAAGTGAGCCAATCAGGGTACCGCCTAAGTCTGGCGCGCGGAAGAATCAGCGCCGAGATCAACGCGCCGCCTCGCCTCTTCATCGTTGACACACCGGCCAGTGCGGTTGTCGATCTGGGTTGCGCGTACACCCTGACCGTTGGCGACGAGGGAACCGGCGTGTTGCATATGACGACTGGCTGGGCGTCGCTTGAGTGGAAGAGGCGTGAATCACTGGTTCCTGCCGGCGCCATGTGTCGAACCAGGCCTGGTGCCGGACCTGGTACGCCGTACTTCGACGATGCCTCCGTGTCGCTGAAGCGTGCGGTGGATGACTTCGATAGCGGCAAGGATCCGTCGCGGGCGCTCGACATCGTCGGCCGCGAGGCGCGCGTTCGAGACACGTTGACGTTGTGGCATCTGCTCTCGCGTGTGGAGGCACCCGATCGGGCGCGTGTGTATGAGCGTATCGCGCAGTTCGAACCGCCGCCGGCTGGCATCTCGCGCGATCAGATCCTGTCCCTGGATGCCGATGCGTTACGGCGATGGCGAGAGGAGCTGGCCTGGAAGTGGTGATCGTAGGCAGAGGAGGTTTGATCATGTCGATGACTCAACTGGCCGCGCTGCTCATCGTGGCCCTGCTGAATCCGGCGATCGCGGGAACAATGTTCCGGCTCGAAGTCGGGCCCCCGATCGCTGCTGGCACGGGTATGAATTTCAAGAACCTCAAGAGCAAGATCGTGCTCGTCGTGCGGCCGCGCGTCTGCGAGCACACCGCTGGCGTGCTGATCACTGGAACTGCTGAGGGCTTGGTCAACGGCGTACGTCAGTCGATCGCGCTGGACCTGATATCCGTTAACGCGGCAGAAGGCATCCGCGCGATTCAACAACAGTGGCCGGAGAACGGGCAATGGGTGCTGCAGTTGAACGGATCGTGTCCGAATCCCAAAGCGTTCGCGACTACGCTCGTTCCGTTAAGCAAGTCTGGGTTCATCCGCGAGAAGATGCAGGTTCTCACCGAACCGGCCACACATCAGCAGCTCGAGGCGGCGCTGGCCGCGCTCGTTCGTTCGCGGCACTAAATCATTTGCAGGATGGTCATGAAGCTGGTCGCTCGCATGTTTGTTGTCGTTGCCGGCGCCCTCACCGTGAGCGTATTCGCATCTCATCGCGGGCTGGTCGTGCACGAATGGGGCACTTTTCTGGCGCTGAACGGCTCAGACGGTGTCACGTTGGATGGGATGTACCACGAAGAGCACGCGCTCCCCGCTTTCGTGCACGCGCGCAGCCGTGACGAGCTGCGATTACGAACCTCCAATCTCAAAGGGGAAACGCCCGTCGTCTACTTCTATACCGACCGGCCCGTTCGCGTGCAGGTCGACGTCGGCTTCCCCGGGGGGCTCTGGACGCAGTGGTATCCACAGGCCGATTTTGTGGGACCGTCGCTGGTTCAGGCCGGATCCCTGCCGCGGGCGCGCAATGGGCGCATTCACTGGACCGTCGACGTCATGCCGCCGGCGATGACGCGTTCGTCTCTACCCGTGGTCCCTTCAGGTGCGTTGTGGCAATTCAGCAGAAATGTGGATGCCGCGTACGTCAGCGCTGTCGATTCAACACGGCGGGATGGCCCGAAGGAATGGGAGCGGTTCCTCTTCTATCGCGGACTGGGTGAAGCGCGTCTGCCACTGGCGGTTAGCGCAACCGGAGGCGGACGCCTCACGTGCGACTCTGATCTGGTCGAGGGCCTGAGAGATGTCTACTTGGTACGCGTCGAAAACAACAGAGGCACCTACCGCCACCTGCCGTCACTGCGCTGCGGTGAGGAGCTCGCGAGCGTCATCCCGGCAATGGATATTGGTCAACGTATCGATCGCTTTGCCGACACGATTGCCGGCGACCTTGCCGCGCGGCTCGTTGGGCACGGCCTCTATGCGGATGAAGCGCGCGCCATGGTCAACACCTGGCGAACGAGTTACTTCACGACCAACGGCATCCGTGTCCTCTTTGTGCTGCCGCAGTCGTGGACCGATCGCTTCATTCCGATGGCAATCGATCCGCGGCCCGACGAGCTCGTCAGAGTCATGGTCGGGCGAATCGAGCTGTTGACGGGGGAGCGAGAGCGCGCCGCCGAGATGGCCGTTGCTCACCTGGCGTCTCGTGATCCAGACGTCCGAGCGCGCGCCTTCGCGACGCTCGGTGAGCAAGGGCGCTTTGTCGAGCCGATCATGCGCCGCACCATGCAATCAACGGCCGATGAGGGAGTTCGATTGTTGTCACGGCGGCTCCTGCTAACGGACTTCGTCACGGAGCTTCGTACGTCCCTGAACGATGCTGCCGACGGCGCGATGCTAGTGCAGGAACCGGTGTACGCCCGTGCGCAGCTCGCCAGTCTCCTGCGCGAGATCGGCCTGAACGATGAGGCACGGCAGGAAGGCGAACTCGCGCTGGCGGCGCTCGCGCGGATGCCGCAGCCGACCATGACTGACCACTCGTCACGAAACATGTTTCGCGCGCTCGCCCGCGCGCACGAGGGTGCTGGTCACGATGTCGCCGCGCTGAACTGGTACGGCAAGTTCGTGGAGTTTGGTAGTGGCTTCGCGAAATGCTCCGGATGCCACGATCTCGCCGGCCCTCGTGATGCCTCCTTCTTCCGCGACTGGTGGGCCGGGCGCAAGTTTGCCGAGCTGGCCTGGACGACCGGCGAGGCACCGCGATTGATCGAGGCCGATGAGGCCGCGCTCGCTAAGACTCCGAACCGCCTTCTGCCACAGATTCGTCTCGCGTACCTGTACGAAGCGCACGGCGACGCAGAACGAGCCACGCGCCTCTGGACACAGGTCGATCCGAAGGGGAAAAAGAACTGACGCCTTAGCGTGTTAAGCGATGTGCAACGCCGAGCAACGGCGTGCCTGAAACCGCACCTTAATCGACCATCGACGGCGGTCCAAAAAAGAAAGCCGACCTCGATTTTTCGAGGTCGGCTGCGATCGGTCACTTCCGTCTTCGCTTAGCGTCGAGGCGTGCGTGGCGGCCTGCAGCATCCTTAAAGCTGAACGACGGATAGACCGGGAACGCGACCTACGTTCTGCGGCGTCCGTTGCACAATGTTGCACCCACTGCTGAGCGTCGAAATCGTCGCTCGGCAGTCGGTCGTTGCTCCCAAGATGGGAGCGTTGTATGCTGAAACGGGGTGCGGATCATCGCTCGGCGTGCTCTTCGAGAGTTCTGGGAGCAGCATCCCGACGCAGAACAGCCGCTCCGAGCCTGGTACCACGACGTCCGGAAGGCAGACTGGCGTTCGCCCGCGGACGTCAAACGCGTCTATGCGAACACGAGCATCGTCGCCGACAATCGTGTCGTATTCAACATCAAGGGCAACAAGTACCGGCTTGTCGTTGCCATCAACTATCCGTACCGCATTTGCTACATTCGATTCGTCGGAACGCACAGCGATTACGATCAGATTGATGTTGTGACCGTGTAGAGGCACGCAGATGCAGATTCGTCCGATAAAAACCAAGGCAGATCACCGAACCGCGTTGAAGGAAATCGAGCGCCTGATGGATGCGAAGCCGGGGACGCCTGCCGGCGATCGATTGGAAGTGCTGACGACACTGGTCGACCACTACGAATCGCAGCAAGAACCGATCGAGCCTCCAGATCCTATCGACGCACTGCTGTACCACATGGAGAGCCGTGGCCTCACACGACGTGACCTTGAGCCATATCTTGGGAGTCGCGCTCGTATCGCCGAGGTCCTCAACCGACGGAGATCTCTGACAATCGAAATGATCAGAAAGTTGCATGCGGGTTTAGGCATTTCAGCGGACGTCCTGATTCGTCCGTACGCCATTCGCAGTTCTGCGGCATAGCTTTGTGAAGCCAAGAGCCTGCTTCGCCATGCTCATGAAAGCCCATATTTCACGGGGGATGCCGTGAACGAGTTCAACGACACCGATGGCGGATAGCGCAGTCTCCTGGTCGCCCGCCGTATCGAGCACGCGGTCGAGAAAAGTTCGAACGGTGTCGCCGCGTCGCTCGGCCGCGACCGCGACGCTTGAATCGAGAATCAGTCCCACGCGGGCGGAGTGAGCGGCTCGCGATGGCTGCTCACCACCCCTTCGAGGTCGTGGCCGAATGTACCGTCGAGTGTTGCCGTCGAGCCACGCTCCTTCGCCAGCCGCCGCGATTCCGACAGTAAACGGACGTGCGGCGCAGCCGGGCGAATCACCGCGATAGCCTCGGCATCCCGCTCGATCACAACTTCAGCGCCGGCGCGCACGCGTGCAAGGAGCGAAGGGAAGTCATTGAGGGCTTCGGCCTCCGACACACGAATCGCAGGCTTGCTCATCAGCTCAATTGTAGTGCGTGCGCGATTTCAGCAACCTGCTGGGGTATGTGCAACGTTGTGCAACGGCGTGCCTGAAACCGCACCTTGATCGACCGTCGAGGGCGGTCCAAAAAGAAAGCCGACCTCGGTTTTCCGAGGTCGGCTGCGATCGGCTCATTTCCGTCTTCGCTTGGGAAGCCTGCGTTCTACCGCTGAACTACTCCCGCACTAGAACGCGCGAAGCCCTAGTGTAGCAAATCGTTGGCGGGTTGGCGTGAATCGGCGTTGCTCAAAGGCCGTTGTTCTGGAAGCGCTCGTGTGCAATCGTTGTGCAACGGATGGCATCGAACCGCTTCATCGACTCGTGCAGTCCCATCCGTCCAGCGTTGAGGTACGTGTCGGTCTTACTGATGTTGGCGTGCCCAGCATCTGCTTAACGTGGTGAATCGGCCAGCCGACCTCGAGCCACCGCGACCCCGCCTCGTGACGAAGATCGTGAAGTGCAGATCGATTGCACGTAGCGCTGCTCGCGATTCCGGAGCGAGCGTGTTGCGTCCATTCTTTACCCATTTTGGTTCGTGACCGTACGCCCCTAAGACGCAAATCTCCCATGCCTTCCTGATTGCGCCGATGCGATGACCGAGCGCGCCGAACACGAACGCCGTTGATGGATAGGCTCGCCCGGCCGGGTCGGTCTGCGCCATCGCTAGTACCGCGTAGAGGCGGGCCGAAATTGGCTGTCGACGAAACTCTGCGTCCTTCGCGTTCTCGGCTCGAATCAGCAGTTCGTGCCGTTCGAGGCTCACATCGTTCCATTGCAATCCGAGCAGCTCGCCGCGACGACAGCCGGTTTCGAGCGCGGCAATAATCAGCCAAGACAAGCGTAACCCCGCGTCAGGATCCAGACTGGCCGCCGCGCCGTAAGAAGCGCGGCGCGTTCAAGGATTCTCTTGAGCCGACCCTACGTTAGTATGTGGCGCATGTCAGACGTGCATCTGCCGCGGCTCGAAGGCACTGAAGATCGTCACGGCGCTCAACGCCCGCGTCGAAAAGAGCTCTTGACGATCCTGCTGGAAGTTGTCCTGATCAGCGGCGGCGTCTTCCTCGGGATCGCGGGGGAACAGTGGCGCGAGAACGTCCACCATCACGAACTGGCGCGAGCCTCGCTTGAACGCTTTCGAGCGGAAATGATCACAAACCAGAAAGCGATTAACGATGTCAAGGATTATCACACACGGCTGTTCAGCGATCTGAACAGGTATCTGAACGCGAACACGTCCACCGAACGCGCGGCGGCCTCCGTTCATATGACCGGTCTGCAGCCTATCTTCTTTGAACATACGGCCTGGGACGTCGCGGCGGCGACCCAGTCACTCGCCTACATCGACACGGATCTCGTGTTTTCCCTGTCGGAGGTCTACAACCGCCAAGCAGCGTATACGGGCTTGACCGATCACCTTATGCAGGCGACCTACATACGACCGCTCACAGAAAATCGTGATGCGTTCTTGCGCTCGGTGCACGCGTACCTTGGCGATGCCACATACCTCGAGCCTGCGATTCTGAAGCAGTACGACGACCTATTGCCGAGGATCAACAAGACGCTCGCCGATTCGAAATAGCGATGTCCGTGCGGACACGCGGGTTCAAAAGGTGAAGCGGTTCTTGATGTCACAAAACTGACGGTCTTCAACTGGGCAGCGAGCCTCTTGGATCGCCATGGCGCGACTCACTTGTGACGACCTGATAAATCGGACTCGTGGGCGTCAGTGGCTCAGCCGGACAGCGTCCGGTACGTGACTGCCTGCTGCAGGGGGCCGATTCCGATGCTCCGCTGGACCGCTACTGCTCCCCGACAAAATAGCCGGGCCGCGTCGTGATGTCGGCGCGGCCGACGTTCAGCCGCACTCTGATTTCGTGCCATCCGGGGCGCTTGACGCCGGCGGGTGTGTAGGTCAGGAGATACCGTGCCCGCATCTCTTCGAGCGCGCGTGTGAACAGCTCGTGCAGCTGCCGATCCGAGGTCGCCGACCACGTCCGGCCGCCCGACGTGTCGGTCAGCTTGTCGAGAAACGCATCGGACTCCACCCGCACGACGTGGATGACCACGCCAGCCCGCCGCGTGGTGTCGAGAACCGCCTCCTCCGTGAGCCAGCTCGACGTGTCGTGCCCGTCGGTGAAGACGAGCAGCAGCGGACGCGTCGCATCGCGCGGCGCGAGCTCGATCGCCAGGTGCACCGCGTCGCGCAGCGACGTCGCGCCGGCGCCGTTCAACTGCGCCAGCGCCGCGTTGATCCGGCTGAAGTCGTGCGTCATCGACACGCGCAGATCCACGGCGTGGGAGAAGGTGATGAGCGCCGCGCGATCGTCGGCGCGCAGCGCGCCGGTCAGCTCGCTGCCGGCTTGAATCAGATGCGCCAGGCGATCGCCGGACACGCTCGAGCTCGTGTCGAGGACAAGCGTCACGCTGAGTGGCAGCTCCTCGAGCCTGACGCTCTCCACCGTCTGCGCGGCGCCGTTGTCGGTGAGGACGAAATCCTGCGCCGTCAAGCCACGGAGCGGCATGCCGCCGCGCGTGACCGACACATCGAGCCGAACGACCTCAATCCCCGATCGAAATGCCGGCGGTTGCGCGACAAGCACCGCCGCGGACACGATGCCCGCGAGCCGCGTCACCGCTGCCGCGCCTCGGCGCGGAGCTCGTAGAGCGCGTCACGATCGAACTTGATCCGGTAATCCCACCAGGGATCCTCGTGCGCCGACAACTGCACGCACTGCTGCGCGATCTCCCGCGCGCGCGACGATTTCCCAGCTCGCTCCTCCGCGCGACTGAGGGCGACGCACGCCGCCTGATAGCCAGCGCCCATTTGAAACGCTGCCTCGTACTCGCGCCTCGCATCGTCAAACCGCTGGTCGCGCTCGGCGACGCCGCCGAGAAAGAGATGCGCGAGATACCGCACGGTGTCCGAGTCGGCGTCGGCCAGGGCGGCCTCGAGCGCCACACGTGCGCGGCGGCGATCCTCGAGGAACAGCCGCAGCCAGCCGATGTGCAGCTGCGCGTTCGCCAGGTGCGGGTTGATGGTCAGCGCGCGCTGGTAATCGTCGATAGCGCCCTTCGCGATGTCCTCGAACCGCCGCCGCTCGATCGGATTGTCCGGCAACTCATTGCGCAGGCCCGTGAATGACCACCGTGTCTGGATCCTCATCTCGATGAGCGTGCCCCGCACGAAGAGTAGGTTCGCGTCGCGTGGGAAGGCGAGCCGGCCCTGGTGCACGATCCGCACGGCGCCCTCGGGGCCATCAATCCGGGCAGCCGAGATCAGCATGCTCGCGACGACGTAATACCAGCGCCGCGGGGTGACGTCGCCCCGATCGGCGCCGAACGGTGCAGGACCCGCCGCCTGCACCAGCGCGTAACCGGTGTCGAAGAGAAACGCCGCATCGTCCGGCCGCGCGTCGAGGAGGACGTTCGCGGTGTCTGCGTGGAGGATCGCCGCGACCATGCGCTCGGCGGGCGTCCACGCAGCCGCTGCGGCCTTCACGGCGCTCGCCACGTCGGCGTGCGGCCACGCGGCCAGCTGCGTCGTCGCGTCCTGCCCGCGGCCGCTGCGATAGAGGTGCACCAGTGTGGCGTACGCGGCGACATCGCCGGCGCGGGCGTCGAGCGGCGCACCGACCGTGAGAAGTACGACAATCGCGCTTAGGCGGATCATGATGTCGACCGGGCGGCGTTCTGCACCGACGAAGGCCTCAGTTCCCCAACGATTTCAAATAGGCTTCAACGGCCCGAGAGCATCGACCGTCGTCCCCGGAGACGATGCCGTTGATTGGTCCGATTTCAAACCGGTGATTGGACGCTGTACCCGGAGGATAGAAGGGCCTCGCAGTGGCGGCGAACCGCAAGGCATAAACCGCTATCGGCTTGGTCAGATCAGACTGGTTTGAGTAGACCGCTACGGACGCCTCTTCCACGCCCTCTGCGAGCAACTCGGGACTCAAGTGCGGCCCGTCGGGAGGCAGTGGCGACGCAGCCAGACGCCCACGGATATATGCGATTGTCGAGGGGGCGGTGCCGGTCCAGGGGTTCGCCGGGATGTTTGCGATCATCGGGCGGTCCTCGCCTCCTCGGAAGCGCGTGGCATCGAGCACGGCCTCTCGCGACGACAGGGTGCACTCGGCGGGCAAGCGTTCTTTAGGAACTGTCAAATCGTTCATCGAGATCGGACGCTGCTGAGCGCTCTGAGTCACCCCAGCGGAGGCGGCCCCGACGCTTCCCAGAGCTGCGACGAGAAGAATCGAACCGCCTGTAAGCCGCACGGGATTAGCGCGGGGCAGCGTCGACGTAGAAGATCAAATGCTTCGGCGTCGGGAGGGGCTCGCCTTTCGAGACGCGTATGGAGGACAGCGCGAGGACGCCCAACACGACGAGCACGAACACAACCACCCGCCGCATGACCGATATTGTAACGCTGGGCTCCCAGGCGAGCGCTAGACTGACCCAATGGTGCGAATCGTGATCTCGGCACTGCGATTCTGGGCTGTGGCAATCGTGGCCTACGGCGT
>JBPYEE010000694.1:0-9895 GCA_051985095.1 Vicinamibacterales bacterium
AGGAGTCGATAGGCGCTTTGGCGGCCGGCGCGACCTCCGTAGACGGCGGTGGTGGCGTCGGCTGTCGCATGTCTTCCCGCAGGTCGACCACCGTGGGCTTGGGCTGGGACAGCTCGCCCGCGACGACCGCATCGATCAACCCGTATTCAAGGGCGCTCTGCGCGTCGAGGTAGAAGTCGGTGCGCTTGGTGTCCTTGATGATCTGGCGCAGCGGCTTTCCCGACCGCACCGACAGGATTGTGTAAATCTGGTCCTGCATCTGCTTCAGCCGCTCGAGGTGCTGAGCGGCCGCCGTCGTCGACTGCCAGCCGGCCCACTTGGCCGGTTCGTGAATCATGATCCATGAGTGGGGAAACGCCAGGCGCCGCCCGTCGCTCGCCGCCTGCAACACGATCGATCCCATGGAGTAGGCCATCCCCTGCACGATGATGGTGACCTCAATGCCGAGGCTCACGATGTGCCGGACCGCGTCGTGGATGGCGAGCCCGTCGGTGACGTTCCCGCCGGCGCTGTTGATGTAGAGGGTGATCGGACGGTTGTTCTCATGGGCCAGCTCGCGCAGCCGTTCGATCGTCGTGCGCGCCACATCCTTTTCGATGTCCCCGATCAGATACACGTCACGAAGACGCTCGGCCGCCTCGCGTCGAAGCTGTGCGCGGACGGCGTCGACAAGCTCGGCGATCAATCGATCGCTCAGTTCACCCATCGAATGCATTATCGCATCCCGCAAGCTCGACGGCGCGGCAGCGTCTCACCGCAACCGTCTGCCGGCGGCGATCGCCTCGTCGACCGTCGTGATCTTGCCGTCCAGCTGCAGTTCGTACACCGCCTTCAGGATCTCGCCGACACGCGGTCCCGGTGTCATCCCGAGCGCGAGAAGATGACGGCCGAGCAGGAGTGGTGCCGGCGGGCGATGCTCGACCCCCAGGCGCCGCGCGCGGTCGAGAAACCAGTCCATGGCCGAGCAGTCGAAGGTGCCCGGCCGGCGGCCTTCGCAGTCGGCCTTGGCCACGCGCGCCAGAAGTTCGAGATCCACCTTGTGCGCCAGCCGCCGAAACGCGCCGTCGCCGACCTCGTCCCGCACCTTGTACCAGGAGCCCGGCTTCAGATGCTGGGCCGTGATGCCGAGGACCTGCCGGCGCACGTCGTAGCCGTCGAGGGAATGAATGTTGAGTCGATCGAGAAGCGCCGCTGCCGGCGCGACGCCCTGCTCCTCGTGATCCATCGACCGGATCCGGCCATCGATGAACGCCGTCGTAGCCGGCTTGCCGAGATCGTGCGCGACCGCGCCGAGCATCACCGCGACCTGCTCGGGTCGCGACAGGCCGTCGAGCCGCTGCCTCGCCCGATCGACGACCTGCAGCGTGTGCACCCAGACATCGCCTTCAGGGTGCCACGCCGGTTCCTGCGCGCACCCGACAAGCGCGTGCAGTTCGGGAAAGAGGCGTTCGATGACCCCGAGCTCCAGCGCCAGGGTGAATCCGATCGACGGGCGCGGCGCGAACAACAGCTTTTCGACTTCTCCCCAGATGCGTTCGGCCGGCAGGTCGTCGAGTGGGATTCGGCGACAGAGCGCGCGCGTGTCGTCGTCGAGCGCAAACTCGAACCGGGCGGCAAACTGGATGGCCCGCAGCACCCGCAGGCTATCGTCGCCGAAGGTCTGGGCATCGACGGCGCGCAGGAGCCGCCGCTCGATATCGTGCCGCCCGTCGAACGGGTCGAAGTACGCGCCGGTGAGCGGATCGAACGAGATCGCGTTGATCGTGAAGTCGCGCCGCCGCGCGGCGTCGTCGATTGACATCGCCGGGTCGCCGGCCACGACGAACCCGCGATGGCCGCGACCCGCCTTCGAGTCGCGGCGCGGCAGCGACACGTCGAGCTCGCCGATCTTGTAGACCTGAAAGCTCTCGCCCACCGCTTCGACGCGGCCGAATCGTTCGAGCAGTTCGCGGACCTGTTCCGACGGGAGCCCGAAGACTTCGAGATCGACGTTGGTCGACGGCCGATCCATCAACCGGTCGCGGACCCAGCCGCCGACGATGAGCGCCCGGCCGCCGGCCTCGCGAACGCCGATCGCGATCTCGCGCGCGCGATCGAGCGACGTCACCGGACGGGCTTCCGTCCGAAGCGCCGCACGACCCGGTCGCAGTACCCCGGCGCGACCGCGTTCAGCCAGACCAGCGCGCGGGACGCTCGGTGCGGATACACCTCGGCCACGGGATGGTCGATCGCCTGCGCGATCGCCTCGGCCACCACCGACGGGGGTTGACGCGGCCCGGGGGCGCGCGTCACCGTTGTTCCCGTCTCGTGCGACATGACATCGAAGAACTCGGAATCGGTGGACACGGGAAAGACGACGCTCACGTGGATGGGTGAGCCGACCACCTCCGCGCGCAGGCACTCGGCCATGCCGACCTGCGCGAACTTGGTCGCCGCATAGGCGCCCATGTAGGGGACGCCGCGTTTGCCGACGATCAACGAGATCACGATCAGATGACCCTGCCGCTGCTGCCGGAACACCCGGAGCGCCGCCGCGGCGGCGAAGAACGTGCCCATGTAGTTCACATCGACCAGTTTCCGCATCTGGTCGGGCGTCACCTCGTCGATCGCGCCGGCGATGCCGAACCCGGCGTTGCACATCATCACGTCGAGCCGCCCAAAACGTTCCGTCGCGGCGCTGACGAACCGGTTCATCTCGTCGGCGCTGGTGACGTCGGCGACCATCGCCAGGGCCTGGCCGCCGGCCGCGGCAATCTCGGCAGCCGCCGCGTCCAGCTGGGGGCGCCGGCGGGCGCAGATGGCGACCGCCGATCCGTCGCGCGCCACACGCACGGCCGTCGCCCGCCCGATGCCCGCCGAGGCCCCGGTAATCGCAACAACGCGATGCATGCCTTGAGCTTACCGCTCATAAGTTGGAACTGAGAAGTTGGAACTGAGACCCGCGTCTCACGCAGTAAGCTACGCGCGTGGATCCCTCGATTCGGCTTCTCCGAGAGCTCGTCGCGATCAACTCGATCAATCCAACGCTGGTTCCCGGCTCGCCCGGCGAGCAGGTGATTGGCGACGCGATTGCCGATCACATGAGGCGCATCGGCTTGACGGTGCAGGTGCACGCCGTCGCCCCCGGCCGGCCGAACGTCGTCGGCGTGCTCGAGGGACAGCTGCCCGGCCGATCGCTCATGTTGTGTGGCCACACAGATACGGTCGGCGTCGCCGGGATGACCGGCGCGTTTGATCCCGTCGAACGGGATGGACGCCTGTTCGGCCGGGGCGCGCAGGATATGAAAGGGGGCCTTGCCGCGATGATCGATGCCGCGCGCGTCGTCGCCGAGCGCGGCTTCGCGCGAGGCCGGCTGATTGTGGCCTGCGTCGTCGATGAAGAGCATTCGAGTATCGGCGCCGACGCGCTCGTTGCCCACTGGAGCGCCGATGCGGCGATCGTGACCGAACCGACCGATCTCAGCGTGGCCATCGGACACAAAGGATTCGCATGGGTGGAGATCGAGGTCCTCGGCAAAGCCGCGCATGGCAGCCGACCGCGCGACGGCCAGGACGCGATTTTTCGGCTCGGCCGCGTGCTGGCGAAGCTCGAGGCGCTCGACCGCGCGCTGCAGGCGCGCCCGCCCCACGCGCTCGTGGGCACCGGGTCTCTGCACGCCTCCACTGTCACGGGCGGACGCGAATTGAGCAGCTATCCCGATCGCGCACTGCTGCAGATGGAACGGCGGTCATTGCCCGATGAACCTGAATCACAGGCGCTCGACGAAGTTCAGGGAATCCTCGACCAGCTGACCGTGCAGGATCCGTCGTTTCGCGCCCGTGCGCGGACGCTCTTCAGCCGGCCGGCGTATGAAATCGACGCACACCACGTCCTGCCGGCGACGCTTGCTAGGTCAATCGCGGCGGTCGGGGCCTCGACGCGAACGGTCGGGGCGAGTTTCTGGGCGGATAGCGCGGTGCTCGGTCACGCCGGGATCCCGTCGGTTCTGTTCGGCCCGGGGGGCGCCGGACTTCATTCGACCGAAGAGTACGTCACCGTCGCAGACGTGTTGACCTGCCGAGATGCGCTGGTGGAGATGACGACGCGTTTTTGTGGATCGTCAGGCCATCGATAGCGGCGACAAGGGCGCCGGCTCCTTCCCGGCGCCGTTATTCGAGAATCATTCGCGCGGCGTCGCGATCGACTACGCGATCCGACGGACGCTGACGAGCTTTGGACGGACGATGGCGTGCCGCCGCGCGTCGCCCCGGACCGTCACTGTCGGACGCGGCTCATTCAGCTCCCAGCCGGTCGTCCGATGGCCACACGAGACGCACCGCAGGAACATCCGGTCCTGTTCGAATTGCAGCATCGTGTCATGGCCGTGCAGACCGCAGATCATTTGGCCGACCCACTCCCTCAGTCTTGCGCCGATCCCTTCCGCGCCAATGGCGTCTGCCACATGCAAGCCGTCGGTGGTAACCATCTGTCTTTACTCCTCCCGCCGCAGCGGGCCCCTATAGGTAAGGACGCGCCGCACCGCCGTACGGTTCAGGTAAGTTCAAGGAACATGCCGCGCGGAGCGTTTTTCTCTTAAGTGTCTGCAGCCAATGGGTTTCGGACGGAGGGCATCTGGGACGGCTGGATGGAGCGTGTTGGCGACGGCAACACGCGCCGTAGTCACCCCGTCTCTCGCAACACGCTGCGCAGCACGAACATGACATTGGCGGGTCGTTCGCCCAGCCGGCGCATGAAATAAGGAAACCATTCGTGGCCGAAGGGGATATAAACGCGGACACGGTAGCCGTCGCGCACGAGCGCCGATTGGAGATCGCGTCGGACACCGTAGAGCATCTGAAACTCGAACCGGTCGGAGGGTATCTGGTGTTCACGCGCATATGCACGCGTCAACTCGATCATCTTCGGGTCATGCGTCGCAATCGCCGGGGACGTGCCATCGCGCAGCAGCGTCCTCGCCAGGCGCGCATAGGCGGCGTCGACATCGGCTTTGTGCGGATACGCCACCGCCGCCGGTTCCTGATACGCGCCCTTGACGAGTCGAACGGGCGCGCCGAGCGCGTTCAGACGGCGCAGGTCTTCCTCGCTCCGATAGAGCGCGGACTGCAGCACCACGCCGATCTGGCGGTGGCCCTGCTGCCAGAGCGTCTCGAAAATCTCGAGCGTGACGTCGGTGTAGGGCGAATTCTCCATGTCGATGCGGACGAAGAACCGGGCCGGCTCCGCGCGCTCGAGGATCTTGCGCAGGTTGTCCACGGCGCTTGCCTTGTCGACATCGAGCCCGAGCTGCGTCAACTTCAGCGACAGATTGCGGCTGATACCCGACGCGGCCACCTGCTCGAGGAGCCGCAGGTAGGCTCGCGTGGCGGCGTCGGCTTCCTCCAGGTTCGACACGCTTTCCCCGAGCAGGTCGAGCGTCTCGGTCATCCCCCGCGTTTCCACGACCCGCGCGGCCTCAATGGCTTCCTGGACGGTCTCTCCGGCGATGAACCGGCGCGCGAAGCTGGTCGGACGGCGCATGCCGTAGCGGGATGCGAGAGTCTTGAGCGCGTGGCTGCGGGCGAGGGTGTGAAAAAAGGCCTTCGACGCGGCGTCGAGCATTCAATCAGTGGGGACGCCCGGGTGTCACGAGCAGATGGTCGATGGTTCGCGCATAGTAGCGAAGCACCGTCCGTTCCCGCACGCGGAACCGGCCGTGCTCGATGACGATAATCCCGCGGGTTTGGAGCGCATCGGCCGCTTCCGCGATCGCCTGGCGCCCGCTCGTGACGGCGAGATTCGCGTGCCGCGCCGTCAGCTCGTCGATCAGATGGTCGATTCGGGACTCGAGATCGCGGCTGGTGATCGACGGTCGCATCGCGGCCGCGAACAACGCCGTCGGCAGGACTTTGTACAGCGCGCCGATGCGGGCCCGCACCACACGCGCGAGGTCCAGCACATCGGTTCGCGACTGGCCGTCCATGTCGCCCACGGGGATCGGGGCGCCGAAGGTGACGAAGGCGCGCGAACGGTACCCCACGGCGTACCGCACCATTTCGGCGAGCTCGCGCGCGAACGGCCGCTGCCGCTTCTTCACCTGCTGGTGCGCGAGGATATGGTCCTCGAGCACCAGGTCGTACGCGATTGCCACCGGGACGATGACCAGATCTGAGCGTTCCGCCGTCAGCGCGGCCTGCAACAGGCCGGTCTTGGCCGGTTTCAGCTCGCCGCTGTAGCTTCGGCCGCCTTCGGGGTAGAAGAACAGGTCGTGCTTCTTGAGGATCTCGGCGACATACGCCTTCAACGTGATCAGATACGCCGGATCCTTCGTGTTGCGCCGGATCGGAATCGCGCCGGTGACGTGCTTGTGCAGCAAGCCGAGCGGTCCGCCGAACAAGTTGATGCCGGCGGCGATCAGCGGGGGCCGGACGTGGCTGTCGTCGAGGACGATCGGTTCGACCAGATAGTCGGTGTGGCTCTTGTGGTTCGACGCGTAAATGATGCGGTGCGTGCGCACCGCGTTGGTCACATGCTGCGTCTGCTCCGGCTTGCGCTCGATCTTGCGCAGGATCGGATAGAGCGGATGCTGCAACGCGCGATAGATCGGGTAGCGTTGCGTCGTGCGCAGCTCGTCGAGATACGCGTGGACCTTCTCCCGCGGATACTTCAGGACGTCTTCGCGAGCGAGCACCGCCTGGGAGATCTCGTCGAGCATGAATCGTCCGGGCGACTGACTATAGCGCCTTACACAGCGCGTCCGCAAACTCCCGTGTCGATGCGGTGCCACCGAGATCGCGCGTCCGGACGGCCCCCGCCCCGAGCACGGTGCCGAGCGCCCGCATGGCGCGGTCGGCCGCGGCCGCCTCGCCGAGGTGTCGCAGCATCAGGATCGCCGAGAGCAGCAGTCCGGTGGGGTTGGCCCGTTGCTGGCCGGCGATGTCAGGCGCACTGCCGTGGACGGCTTCAAACACCGATGCGTCTGCGCCGAGGTTGGCGGCCCCCACGACGCCGAGGCCGCCGACCAGGCCGGCGCAGAGGTCCGACACGATGTCCCCGTAGAGATTCGGCAGCAGCAGGACGTCGAACCGCGACGGGTTGACGACCAGCTGCATGCACGCGGCGTCGACGATCCGCTCGTCGTACCGGAGGTCGGGGTACTCGCGCGCGACGCGGCGGCAGCATTCGAGAAACAGGCCGTCGCTCAGCTTCATGATGTTCGCCTTGTGAATCGCGGTCACACCGGTGCGCCGGTGCTGCCGCGCGTACTCAAACGCGAACCGGGCGATGCGGGTCGACGCGTGCTCGGTGATGATCTTCAGGCTTTCGACGACGCCTGGCACGACCTGATGCTCGAGGCCGGAGTACAGATCTTCGGTGTTCTCGCGGACGATCACCAGATCGACGTGGTCGAATTTCGTCGCGACTCCGGGCAGCGTCCAGACGGGACGCAGGTTGACATAGAGATCCAGCGCCTTGCGCAGGCCGACGTTGACGCTCGTGAACCCTTCGCCGATGGGCGTCGTCACCGGTCCCTTCAAGGCGACCCGGTTGCGCCGCACCGACTCGATGAGTTCGATCGGCAGCGTCTGGCCGGTCCGCTCGACGGCGCGCACGCCGGCGTCGTGCGGTTCCCAGACAATCGACACGCCGGTCGCATCCAGGATCCGGACGACCGCATCGGTCACTTCTGGTCCGATGCCGTCGCCGGGGATCAACGTAATCGTATGCGTCATTCGCGGACGTACCAGAACAGGAGGATTGCGCCGCAGACAACATCGAATGCGGCCGCCGACCTCGTCGGAAGACGGGCTGCCGCCCCGAGCGTCGTCGCGATCAGCATCAGGGCGACCAGCACCACGCGCGGCAGAAACGCGCGTGGCGGCGGGCCGACGAATTTCATGACGAAGAGGCTCAGCAGCACGAGGAGACCGCACGCAAGCGCGACCGACAGCCGACTGAATGCGTCGCCGGCGAGAAGCGACAGCATGCCCCCCATCCAGATGACCAGCGCCGCCAGCGCGGCATACCGGACCGCGACCATCCGATTATTATTGCAGCATTGGCCGACTCGCATCGCACGATGGATGACGTTCAGGATCGCAGAATGGAAGACTTGGAGGCGGTCGTCACGTCGCTGACGCGGACCGTGCTGTCAGCGGATCCGGATCCCTTCGTCATTCGCTTGCTGGCGACCGCGTACCGTGAGAGCGGACGCAGCGATGTGTTCGAGGTGCTCGGCGCCGCAATCGCCGCCGGCCTCGACCGCGCGCGTCTCGAGGCGGATGCCGGCGAGCGCGCGCAGTGGCTCATCGCGATGGCCGAGGCGACGACGGTGTCCGACGACCCGCTGGTGCGAGAGGCCATCCAGACGCTGCTCGATTCGTGTACGGCTCCGCTTGCGGCCGCCGGCATCGAGGCCTCGCTGCGTGGCGCCGTCGCGATAGGCGATTCGGCCCGCCTCGCCACTGCCGTCGATGACCTGGAACGTCTCGTCGCGCGCGCGTACGAGCCGGGCGAGGGCGTCGTGCTGGACCGCGCACGCGGCGTCCGGCCTGCCGATCAGGTAACAACGGCATCGGCGTTGCTCACAGCCTATGAGATCACGGAGCGCCTGCCGTACTCGATGCTCGCCGAGGAGCTGATGCAAACGACGCCACCTGATCAATGGCCGATCGACGATGTGCGCGGAGCCTGCGAAGCCGCGCGCGTCCTCTGCCGGCTCGCCGCGTTGAATGAAGATGAGGGCTACCGAGCGGCCGCCGTGACCGCGCGCGACGCGCACTATCGATCGGCCGTCCACGGGCTTCTTCATCGCTACGATGCGCAACGATTCGACTCCGCACGCGATGCCGCGACCTACGGGCTCGCGCTCGCACAGTGGCTCAATCTGCACTAAAATCGGCACGGTTATGGATCGCGCGACGCTCATTCCTGCTCTGAAGAATATCGCCACTCGTCTCCGGATCGATTCGGTGCGCTCGACGTCCGAAGCTGGCAGCGGCCATCCCACGAGCTGCTGCTCGATGGCGGATCTCATGGCCGCGTTGTTCTTCGCGGAGATGCGATTCGATCCACACGATCCGCACAACGTCGACGCCGATCGGTTCGTGCTGTCGAAAGGACACGCCGCGCCGATTTTGTACGCGGCGTGGGCGGAGGCCGGCGCGTTCCCCCGGGAAGAGCTGCTGACGCTGCGGCAGATCGGATCCGATCTCGAGGGACATCCGACGCCCCGGCTGCCATTCGTCGACGTGGCGACTGGCTCGCTGGGACAGGGGATTTGCGCTGCGATCGGCATCGCCCTGAACGCGCGCCGCATTCACTCCGACTACCGGACCTACGCCGTGCTCGGCGACGGCGAATCCGCAGAAGGATCCGTCTGGGAGGCGGCGGATGTCGGCGCGCTCTACGCCCTCGACAACCTGTGTGCGGTCACCGACGTCAACGCGCTCGGTCAGAGCCGTCCGACCATGTGGCGGCACGATATGGCGCAGTTCGAGCGGCGCTGGCGCAATTTCGGGTGGCACGCCATCGTGATCGACGGTCACGACATGAGCGCCATCCTCGACGCGCTCGCCGAAGCGCGCGGCACGAAAGGGCAGCCCACGATGATCCTCGCGCGGACCATCAAGGGCAAGGGCGTGTCGTTCGTCGAAGGCAAGGAGGGATGGCACGGCCGCGCGTTCAAGAAGGGCGAAGAGGAGGATCGCGCGCTCGCCGAGCTCGAAAAGCAGTTCACGCCGATGCCACCCGACGGTCCCGCCGCGAATCTGGCAGCGCAGATCGTCAAGCCGCCGCCGTCGCCTCAACCGCCGAGCGACTCGAAACCGCTCGCCCCGCCCGCGTACAAGTTGGGCGATCAGATCGCGACGCGCGAAGCCTATGGTGTCGCGATCACGAAGCTCGGCGACGCAGACG
>JBPYEE010000695.1:0-4384 GCA_051985095.1 Vicinamibacterales bacterium
CACGTCGCCGGGCGAGATCTGCTGTTGCGTGTCGATCGGATCATTAGCCGCGTGCTCGACGTCGTCCGCCCGCACGGCTGCGTAACAACGTGGACTTGGTGACGGCACTGGCATCGTTGGTCTTCCAGCCCCTGCTCCAGCTCAATCTGGTCGATGCGCGCGTCAGCCGCCCGGGCCGGCAATGCACCCCGCCATCATGACGACGACAGGCTGCGAGCGGAATGAGCCGCAGGACGGCGAGGCGGTCTTCACGACCGACGCCCCCCGGCACGTCTACCGACGTGCACGCACGCCGTCGTGGGCGCTGGTGTTATCGGCCGGCCTTCATACGCGTGGCACCGGGCGGCCTGACGCCGCCGCAAGTGTATGGAGACCGATGCCGGTCGTGGCACCGAGCCGCAACCCCTGCGCTGCGGGGGCGACACATCTTTTCTACCGTCTGGGTTTTGGCTATCGTGAACGATCGAGCAGCTCATGATCGATGATCAACGTGCGGGGCGAGCGCCGGAATTGGTGGCTGTGTTGGACATGGGTGCCAGCGCCATCCGCCTCGTCATCGGCGAGATCACCCCTGGCGAGCCGATTCGAACGATCGAGGAAGCGTCGCGCGGCGTGCTCCTCGGCCGCGACACCTTCTCGTCGGGCCTCATTCGCTCGAAAACGATCGATGCCGCGCTCAAGGCGCTTGACGCCTTCCGCCAGATCATCGACGGCTACGGCGTCACGCACATCCGCGCTGTCGCAACGAGCGCGGTACGCGAAGCCCGCAACGTCGACGTCTTCCTCGACCGGATTCAACGACGGACTGGAATCGCATTCGAGATTCTCGACGAAGCCGAAGAGAGTCGATTGGTCTTGCTGGCCGTCAAACAGACGTTTCGGCGACGGGCCGCCCTCCGCGGCGCCTGGACGCTGCTTATGGAGGTCGGTGGCGGCAGCACGAGCATCATGCTCCTGCGCAAAGGGCAGCTGTACCGATCGGCCGTGTACGCGCTGGGTGCCGTCAGACTCCGACAGCAGCTCAACCTCCAGAGCCTTGTCCATGACGTTCAGATTTCCCTGTTGAAGCGATCGGTCGCGAACGTCATCGACGAGATCCGACTCGACTATGCGTTGCATCGCGTGACCCATATGGTCGCCATCGGTGGGGACGTGCGATTTGCCGCCACCAATATCCTCGAAAGCGAATCGGCGGAAGGGATGCGGGATGTGTCCCGGGATGCCTTTCTCGCGTTCTGCGACCAGATTGAACGGATGGACGAGGAGATGCTGATCGAACGGTTCCGGCTGTCGGCGGTCGAAGCTGCCACCGTCGTGCCGTCGCTGATGGTCTATCGAACGCTGATGGCCGAAACGAAGGCGTCGAGGCTGGCCGTCTCCGACGCGTCGCTCAGGACCGGCCTCCTCCTCGACATCGCCGATCCAGGGGGTCGCACCAGCGTTACCGATTTCGAGCAGCAGGTGCTCGCCAGCGCGGAAGCGCTCGGCCACAAGCATCGGTTCGATCGCGCGCACGGCCGCCACGTCGCCGCGCTCGCCATCCAGCTGTTCGACGCGCTCCGCCAGGACCACGGGCTGGACGAGCGCGAGCGCCTGCTGCTGCAGGTAGCCGCCCTGCTGCACGACATCGGGATTTACATCAGCCTCCGCGCCCATCACAAGCACTCGCAGTACGTGCTCGCGGCCTCGCAGATTTTTGGGCTCTCCAATGAGGAGACCGCCATCGTATCGAACATCGCGCGCTACCATCGTCGCGGCCTGCCCCAGGGGAGTCACCTTCCGTATATCGCGCTCGACCGGCATGACCGCCTCGTGGTGAACAAGCTTGCCGCGATTCTCCGCGTGGTCAACGCCCTCGACGCCGAGCGTCTCCAGAAAGTGACCGAGCTGTCGTTGGTGAAGTCCGAGCGGAGCTGGATCCTCGAGATCAACGGAACCGGAGACCTGACGATGGAGCAGCTGGCCGCAACGGCGCGGGCCGACATGTTTGCCGAGACCTTCGGACAGGAGCTCGTCATCCGACGAGCGCGGGTTCAATCATGACGCGCGTCGACGTGGCGACCGATCGATACCTCAATCGGGAGCTGTCGTGGCTGGCGTTCAACGGGCGCGTGTTGGAAGAGGCGGCCGATTCGACGAATCCCCTCCTCGAGCGTGCGAAGTTTGCCGCCATCGTCGCGTCGAATCTGGACGAGTTCTTCATGGTGCGCGTCGCGGGGCTGCGACACGCTGCCGCGGATGGTCACGGAGTTCCTGATCTCTCCGGCCTGACACCGACCCAGCAGGTGACTGCCGTCAGCGACCGCGCGCATTCGATGGTGGAGGCCCTGTATCGGCTGACGCTCGACGAGATCATGCCGGGGCTGGAGGCCGCCGGAATTCGTATTCTGACGTGGGCCGAGCTGAATCAGGCGCACCAGCAGGCGCTCGGTGAGTACTTTCGTGAAGCGATCTTGCCGGTCCTGACCCCCCTGGCCATCGACGCGTCGCGGCCGTTTCCGCTGCTCTCCTCACTGAGCTTGAACCTCGTCCTGTGGCTGGATGGCACCTCCGACCACTCGGACCACCGCCTCGCGATCGTGCAAGTGCCGCAGGGACTGACGCGCCTCGTTCCAATCGAGGCCCCTCATTCGTTCGTCCTGCTCGAGGCGATTATCGCAGCCCATCTGGCGCTGTTGTTTCCAGGACAGACGATTCTTGAATCGGCCGTCGTCCGGCTGGCCCGAGACGCGGAGTTGGAGCTGGACGACGAAGGCGGACGCACGCAGCTCGAGGTCGTCGAGCGCGAACTGCGGCATCGGCGCCGCAGCGACGTGATCCGGCTCGAAGTGAGCGCCGGTATCTCCGAAGGCCTCGTCGGTTCTCTGCGGCAACAGCTCGAGCTTGCGCCTGAGGATGTGTATGTCGTCCCGGGGCCGCTCGACTTGCGCCTTCTGATGGGGTTTACCGACCTGCCGGGCGTCGACGCCCTCCGCGATCCGCCGCACCAGCCCGTCAGCGTCCTGTCCGACGTCTTTCAATCCGACTTGTTCACCCTGTTGGACGAGCGACCGCTGCTGCTACACCATCCGTACGACGCTTACGATCCGATCGTCGCGCTCGTGACACAGGCGGCGGACGATCCCGACGTGCTGGCGATCAAGCAGACGCTGTATCGCACGAGTGTCGGATCGCCAATCATCGCGGCGCTGCAGCGCGCCGCCGAACGAAACAAACAGGTCACGGTGCTCGTCGAATTGACCGCACGATTCGATGAAGAGCGGAACATCCAATGGGCGCGGGCGCTCGAGGAGGCTGGAGCACACGTCATTTATGGCGTTCGAGGCTATAAGACGCACGCGAAAATGTGCCTGATTGTACGGCGGACCTCCGAGGGACTCAGACGGTACGTGCACCTCGGGACCGGTAACTATAACGAGCGGACCGCCCGCGTCTACACGGACTTCAGCCTCCTCACGACATCGCAAGAAATCGCGGAAGATGTGACGGCGGTGTTCAGCGCACTGACGGGGTACTCTGATCCCCCGCGACTGAAACGACTGGCGATGGCGCCGACCGGATTGCGGCGGCGTTTCGTGCAACTGATCAACCGAGAACGTCGTCGCGCGGAGGCGGGTCAGCCCGCCGAAATCGTCGCCAAGATGAATTCCCTCATCGACGAGGAAATCATCAACGCGCTCTACGCGGCTTCCCAGACTGGCGTCGGGATTCGGCTCAATGTGCGCGGCATCTGCGCACTTCGACCAGGCGTCCCGGGGCTCAGCGAGAACATTCAGGTCGTCTCGATTGTCGACCGCTTCCTCGAACACGCGCGCGTCTACCATTTTCTCAACGGCGGCGACGAGGAGGTCTATCTGTCGAGCGCCGACTGGATGAGGCGCAACCTCGACAAGCGCGTCGAGATCTTGTTTCCCGTCGACCACCCCGACCACAAGGCGAAGGTCCTCTACGCGGTAGGGGCGATGTTCCGCGATAACGTGAAGGCGCGCTGGCTCGGCTCCGACGGCGTCTATCGAAAACGCGAGCCACGCCCGGGCGATCCTCCGTTCCGCGCTCAATATCACTTGAGGGACGAGGCCCGCCGGTGGGCGTCGCTTGCGCGCGAACGCACCGGGGTCACGTTTCAGCCCGAGGAAGGTACGCGACGAGGGAAGGACGCGCATTCGATCCCATGAAGTACTTGTTCGTCTCTCTCGACGGTTTGATCGCGGATATCGCGTGGGCGGTGGCCAAGGAAGGTCACGACGTCAAGTTCTATATTCACGACCCTGGCGAGAAGGAAATTGCCGACGGCTTCGTCCCCAAAACCGACAACTGGGAAGCGGACACCGACTGGGCCGATCTCATTGTTTTCGACGACGTGCTCGGGCAAGGAACCCACGCG
>JBPYEE010000696.1:0-3354 GCA_051985095.1 Vicinamibacterales bacterium
ACTGGCGAGAGAACGAGCAATGAGGGACGGGCAATATACCATCGAAGGAAAAATCATCGTCATCACAAGCGCGAGCAGCGGCAACGGTGAGGCGTCGGCCCGGTACACGTCGGCGCAGGGCGCGATCGTCATCAGAGGAGCGCCGGCGCGTCGATCGGCTGGCAGCCGGTCGCCAGCGAGCTCACCCGTTCTTATCCGAAGGCGCCGGCGATGACGACGGACCTTTGCATTGCCGATCAGCTAAAGAATTGGTCGACCGCACCGTCGAAGTTGGGCGTGTGGATGTAATGCTCAATAATGCACGCGCGGGCCCCACTCGCCGCTCGAGCGCCCTCATATCGACGATGGGAACCGCATGGTCGATGTGAATGCCAAAGGTGTGCTGTATTGGAGCAGCGCGACGCTGGCGCACAGGGATCGGCACTGGGCCTGCAGATCAATGGGTTCTCTGTCACCGATCACAAGGTCCGGGAGGCCGGTCTATGCGGCGGCCACTAAAAGCGCAGTGCGTGATATCTGAAGGTCTGCGCCAGGAAGTGAACGGTATGACAGTCGGACGATCGTGATCTCATTGCGTGTGCTCGCCATGCCAAACCGGCTGACCGAGCTGGACATCGCCGAGAGCCGCACGTTCGTCTACTGTCGTGCTTCTGGTCGAATCGTTCGCGCGAGCGTCGCATTCGCCGTCAGCCATCGCGAGGAGATGGATGTGAACGAGATCGCTTCCGCACCTACTCGGCAGAAACGGTAACCATGCGCATCGGCATTTTCGGTTCAGGATTGATGGGCGGTACGCTTGGGACACTGTTCGCGCGCGCAGGACACGATATCGTGTTCAGCTACGCACGGAGCGAGCGGAAGCTGGAACGGCTCGCACACCAGGCCCAGGGCCACGCGCGAGTGGGTACACCCGCCGACGCGGCGCGTGACGCCGACGCGCTGTTGTTATCCGTCCACTGGCTGCGCGTCAACGACGTCCTGCAACAGGCGGGCGACCTGTCCGGCAAGGTTGTCGTCACCTGCTCGCTCCCCATGAACGCCAACAACACCAGTCTGGTGGTTGCGCACACGTCATCCGGCGCGGAGGAACTAGCGAAGAAGATTCGGCGAGCGAAGGTCGTCTCGGCGTTCGGCACGGCGCCGAGCGAGGTGTTCTTCAGAGTGTTCAACGCGAGGCGCAAGATCAATCGACCAAGCATGGTCTATTGCGCGGACGACAAAGGTGCGAAGAATGTCGCGGCGACGCTGATCCGCGACATCGGGTTCGAGCCGGTTGACGCGGGACCGTTGCGAATCGCACGGTACACGGAGCCGTTTTCGTTGCTGATGGCACAAATCGCGTACGAGGGGACGGGAGGCCCGGAAGTTGCGTACCGATTCGAGCGATTCGCAAAGACACTCACTACCTCCAGACAACCGACGTCGGCGCGGTCGCTCAAGCTTCAACGTGGCGGTTGACCCGACTGCTCGGCGTGCCGATGCTGTGGTGGCAGCCTCATCGGTCATCATCTCCGCCCACGATCCACAGCCTTCGAGTCGCAAGGATTCACGACGGTCGCGGCGTTCGCGCTGGCCACGCTCCACCGGCGCCGAAGTAGGGAAATTCACGCAAGCCGATCACACGACGCCCTGTGCACGTGCTAACCGATTCCATCGCTGCACGCTGGAGGGTCTATACCGCAGACGGTTGCACCCGACTCGATCTTCCAGGTCGCCACAGGATTCATGGGTTCGAAGCATCTGTTCGTGTCGGCCGAGATCGGCCTCTTTGAGCACATCGCGGATGCAGGGAGCACGCTTGACGACCTGAGCACACGAACCAAACTGCCGCGACGGACGCTTCCGATGATCGCCGATGCGATGGCGGCGCTCGGCTTCGTAGAGCGGCGCGGCGACCTATGGCCGGTCGCTGACGCCGTAGCCAGCCAATCGGAGTATGTCCTGACTCGCAGTTGCTTCAGATGGTCATCACCTTTCGCGTGGGTTGGACTGAGCGATCGCGAGAGCGCAGCCGGGCAGCGGCGGACGTCGAATTGTTAGCCGCCGGGCCGGTTGGCCGCTCGAGCGCGGGCGTCACGCACGTCTCACCGTGCGCCGCTGAACAGCGCCAGGCGCGCGTCGATGAGCGTCTTCACCGACGCCACCACGTGCGGAAGAATTTTGTAGGGGACAATTTCGTGAGGCTGTTTGGCAAGTGCCGAGTCAAGACCACGTCGCCAGGCAATTCGCACCTCGGTATTGATATGCACAACCGTTATGCCCGCACCGATTGATCCGCGCAAATCTCCGTCGTCAGTTCCCGAGCCGCCGTGCAGGGTCAAGTAAACCTTCGTCGCGGTTTTGATCTCGCGGATTCGCTCAAGGTTCAGTCGCTTCTTTTCGCCTCGATCGAGCATCGACTGGAACATGCCATGGGCGTTGCCGACAGCAGGCGCGAACGTGTCAACCCGCGTCTCCTCAACAAACTGCCGAGCCTGAGCTGCAGTGGTGAGCGTGCTCGACTGCGAGTCTCGGGCTTCTGCATGAATCTCTGATCCGCTGCCGATGTCGCCCACCTCACCCTCGACCAGCATGTCAGGACGAATCGCCTTTACAGCTTCGACGGCTTGCTTGGTCTGACGAACATTCTCGGCAAAGGGCAGTGTCGAGGCGTCGAAAACAACCCAGTCGAATCCGGCCTTCGCCGCATCAACGGCGCCTGAAATCGTGTGCGTGTGGTCGGCATTCAAGAAAATCGGCAGGTCGTATTCGTCGCGCAGGCTCTGCACCCAGGCAGCCACTTGTCGAGTGCCGATAAACTGCCGTTCACCTTCCGATACGCCGACCACAACTGGCACACCTCGATCACGAGCGGCCTCGAACACCGCCTTCAGCACAACAAGCTCCGAGACATTGAAGTGGCCGATGCCCGTGCCTGTGGCATCGGCGCGCTGCAGGGCTTGACGTAACCCGATCATTGGTTGCCGCCTTTCACCTACGGTGTGTTCTGGTCCGTGAACACAGTGTTTGTCCGCGCTCCGGCTGGACGGTCATTGACGCTGCAAAACGGAGACGAAAGCTCATGTCGAATCTGAAGGGTTTGTCCGCGCCGACCGCGAACGCAGCACTGCCTTGCGTCGCTGAAAACTACTTGGGAAGCTCTTCCGGCTGCAGAAGCACGGTTACCGACGTAACGCGAGCAGACGCTGGCAGACTGGTGGACGGATACCAGCGCGAACCAAAGTCAAACGACATTTGAAGCTCTTCAACGTGCGCGACGACGTTGCCTTCACCCACTAGCATCCGCACCGGATAATGCGCCCGGATTTCAGCGAGGGTCGAACCGACACCCGAACCGTCTTCCGTTCTGAATCT
>JBPYEE010000697.1:0-14346 GCA_051985095.1 Vicinamibacterales bacterium
CGGTCGCCATGAATGCGTCGCGCCATTGGCTGCGCGCACGGAGCGACGAGCGCGGCGCGCGTGTGACGGTGAATTTCTGCCCTCGCGAGACGTTCACGACGATTGATGAGGTGTGGATGTGCGCGTCGCGCGAACATCCGCGGATGACGATTCGAGCCCTGCTGTCGCGGCAGGTGCCCGCGTCGGTCGCGGCCGGCGTCCTCGACGCCCTGGCGCTCGATGAAACCGCCGTGCTCGCCCATTTCGGCCGTGAGGATCGCCGCCGCCTGGTGCACGCACTCACCGAATGGCTGCTGCCGGTCACTGACACGCGCGGCTACGGCTTCGCAGAGGCGACCGCCGGCGGCGTTGCGTTGACCGAAGTCGATCCCCGCACCCTGGAGTCCCGGATCGTCCGCGACCTGTATCTCGTCGGCGAAATGCTGGATGTCGACGGCCGCATCGGTGGCTTCAATTTTCAGTGGGCCTGGTGCACGGGCCGAGTCGCCGGTGAAGCGGTGGCGCGTGCCGGGCGGCGCCGGCGTCACGTCGAATGATGAGCGTGGCTTCCGGGTCGGCACGACGGACACGGGCGGACACCGTTCCCTACAACACGGGCGGACACCGTTGACACGCGGGCACGCGAACCTTTAGCCTCGTCAACGTGAAGTTTCTGTTCTGGGGATTCAAGTCGTCGCGGGAATTCGTCGACAACAGCCTCGGGATGCTCGAGCGGGACGTCATGGGCGTCGCCTGGGAGCGACGCGAGGTCAGCGTGCGAGAAGCGTGCGAACGGCTCGGCTCGTGCGTCGCCTATACCACCGTGATGACGACCATGGATCGGCTCTTCAAGAAGGGACTGCTCGATCGCCGCAAAGTCGGGCGCGCCTTCGTGTATCGCGCGCGCGCGACGCGCCAGCAGCTCGAAAACGCGATCCTGTCGTCGCTGGTCGACGCCGTCTCCGATCAGGACCGGGCCCTGCTGGACGAGCTTGAACGGCTCGTCCGCGAGAAACGCCGGTCGCTGCACGCAGGGAAGGCGCCCCGATCATGACGTTCGTGGCGCACGGCGTCACGCTCGCGCTGACCTGGTTTCTCCTCGCCGCCGCGTTGCTGAGCCTCGCCGCCGCGACCCTGGGGGCACGGCTTGCTGGCCGCGCCCACCGGGCGGTTACGCCGGCGCCGCACGCCTGGTTCGCGCTCAGGCTGTGTCCGTCGGTCGGCGCGCTTGGGTTTGTTGCCGTGGCCTTCGTGCCGTCCTACTGGCGATTCGAGCCACGCGATGCGATCGAAGCCTTCGACGTGACGCTCTCGCTCTGCGCCCTGGCGACTCTTTCGTTGTGTGTCCTCGGGGCCGCGCGCGGGGTGATCGCCTTCCGCGCCGTCTCTCGGCGGACACGCGACTGGCTCCAGACCGCGACCCCAATGTCGGCGTGCCAGACCGGCGCCGCTCGCGTGCCGGCGTTTGTGATCCCGACGCCAGCGCCGTTGATGGCGCTCGTCGGCATTATCCGGCCCCGGGTCTTTGTCAGCGCGCAGCTCGCGGCTGCGCTGACGGCCGATGAACTCGCGGCGACCATTGCCCACGAACTCGCGCACTGGCGTGCGGCCGACAATCTGAAGCGGCTCGCGATCCGAGTGGCGCCAGACCTGCTGGGCGGGACGTCAGCCGCGGACGCGATCGAACGGCGATGGGCGTCGGCGGCGGAACTGTCCGCCGACCATCGCGGGACGAGCGGGGACGCAGCGCGGCGCTGCACGCTGGCCTCGGCGCTCGTGAAGGTCGCGCGGCTGATGCCGCTGCCGGCACCGGTGCTCGAGCCGATGAGCACGCTCGTCGGGGGGGGCGATCTGGCGTCACGGGTCGAACGGCTGCTCGCGGAACCGCCGCCAGACTCGCGTCGCGTCTCGCGGCCGCACCTGCTGGCGGCGGGCACCGCGATCGCCATCGCGGTCGCGGGTTACGGCCCGCTGCTCCGCGCGATCCACGCGGCGACTGAAGTTCTGGTCAACAGCCTTCCCTAGGGAGGGCGACCACAAAGGTGCTTCCGCTCGGTCGCGTGTCTTCGAGATCCAGGCGGCCGCCGTGCGCCTCCGCGATCCAGCGCGCGATCGGCAGGCCGAGCCCGGTGCCGGCGCCGCGGCGCGCCGCGTCGAGCTGCACAAACCGATCGAAGATCCGCGCGCGGTCGGCCTCGGGGATTCCCTCCCCCTCGTCGCTCACGCGAATGTAAACGAGTCGACCGTTCGGCGACAGATCGACGGTGACAGCGCCACCCGGCCGCGTATAGACGACCGCATTGTTCAGCAGGTTCAGCAGCATCCGGCGCAGCAGGTTTTCGTCGCCAGTAAACGGCACGTCATCGCCCGGTGCGGTGCGAATCGAGATGCCGCGCTGGCGGGCGAGCACCTCCACGGTCCGGCGGCACTCGGCGACGAGCTCGTTCAAGTAGAGCCGCTCGTGGCGCAGCGGATAGCCGCCGGCATCCGCCCGGGCCAGGACCAACATATCGTCGACGAGCCGTCCGAGCCGCCTGGCCTCGGTTCCGATGATCGCGACTGCCTCCCGGTATTCGTCCGGGCTGCGATCTTCCCGCGACAGGGTGACCTCCGCCGCCGACTGGATCACCGACACGGGCGTGCGGAGCTCGTGAGAGGCATCCGCCATGAACTGGCGCTGCGTGTGCAGGGCCTGTCGCAGGCGGGCGACGAGACCATTGAAGGCGCGGGCCAGCTGACCGAGCTCGTCACGCCGGTCGGACTCGCCGAGATCTTCCATGCCGGAGGGGGCCAACTCGGTCGCCCGCCCGGCCATGGTGGCGATCGGACGCAGCCCGACGGTGGCCAGCCAGAGGCCGCCGGCCGACGCGAGCACGAGCATGATCGGAATCCCGATCCACATCGCCTCCAGCGCTTCCCGCCGCTCGCGCAGGACATCGCCGAACGGCACCCCGGCGAGCAACAAAAAGCGGCGATCGCCAACGGAGACCGACTGCACGCGGATCCGCCAGGCCCCCGTTGGCGTCTGGGCCGTCCAGGGGGTGGCGGCGGCTCGGTCAACGAGGCGCTCGTTGCGAATGTCGAGGCCGTTCCATGTCGCGGCCAGCACGCGGCCATGCCCATCCAGGATCGCGACGGCGCGTGCGGGCACCGCCATCGTCGTGCGCGCTTCGGTGGCGGCCGTGGCCGGATCGTTGGTCTCCGACATCTCGTCGCGAAACACGTTGTCGAGTGTCGCGACAATCGCACTGAGCTCGCGATCGACGCGTCGGATGCCGATCCGTCCCTGCTGCCAGACAACGGTGGCGGCGAACGCCGCCAGCACGCTGGCGAGGACGAGCGAGTACCACACGGTCAGGCGTGCACGGAGCGACAGGTTGTCGATGACACTTCGCATCATGCGATCAGCTGGTATCCTTCGCCCCGGCGGGTCCGAATCAGTGATTCGGCACCGGCCTCGTCGAGCTTTCGTCGCAGCCGCTGGATGTACACATCGACCACGTTCGAGGCCGGATCGTAGTGTTCGTCCCAGACGTGCTCGGCGATGTCGGCGCGGCTGACGACGTCCCCCGCGTGGCGGACCAGGTACTCGAGTAGCGCGTACTCCTTCGCGGTCAGCGCGATTTCGCGCAGACCGACCAGCGCCCGGCGGCTGCGCGTTTCGATCGCGAGCGTCCCAACTTCAACGCGGTCGGGCAGCAACGGCTGCCGACCACGCCGGATCACGGCGCGCAGCCGTGCGAGCAGCTCGCCGAAGTCAAACGGCTTGACGAGGTAGTCGTCGGCGCCGCTGTCGAGACCGGCGATGCGCGCCTCGATGGCATCGCGCGCCGTCACCATCAGGATCGGTACGGCGCTCCCGGACTGGCGGATGTTACGGCACACCGCCAGCCCGTCCTTGAGCGGCAGCATCACATCGAGGATGACGGCGTCGTAATCGGTGGTGCCGGCCTGAAAGACCGCCGCTTCGCCGTCGCCCGCCACGTCGACGGCGTACGCGTGTTCACGCAGGCCCTTGGCGAGCACGTTCGCGGCGCGCGGCTCGTCTTCCACCAGGAGCACACGCATGACTCCTTCACTATGCCATGAAGTACTGGATGGCCGGCGTGACGATCAGGGAGAGGACCATCGAGATGAGGATCCCGCCGATAACTGCGATCGCGAGCGGCTGGAGCATCTGAGAGCCCTCGCCGACGCCGAGCGCCAGCGGAAGCATGCCCGCCGCAGCGGCCATGGCGGTCATCACGATCGGGCGGAGCCGGCGGCGTCCCGCCTGGACGATCGCCTCTTCCGGCGAGAACCCGATCGACCGGAACTTGTCGTTCGCGTCGAGCAGCAGGATGCCGTTTTTGGCGACGATGCCGATCACCATGATCAGCCCCATGAATGACGAGACGTTGAAGGACGTCCGTGTGAGCAGCAGCGCCACGAACACGCCCGAGGTCGAGAGCAGCGCTGAGGAGAGGATCGCCACCGGTGCCGTAAACGACCGGAACTCGAACAGGAGCACCAGGAAGATCAACACAACCGCGAGCACGAGGACCGTCGTGAGATCGCGAAACGACTTCTGTTGTTCCTTGAACGTGCCGCCGTAGTCGACTCGAATCGACGGCGGCAACTTCAAGTCGGCGACGGTCTTCTGGACGGCGGCGATGCCGGTGCCCATGTCGACACCCTCCAGCCGTGCGGTGACCTCGACCAGGCGCTGCAGGTTTTCGCGGATCACTTCGGTCTGTCCCGGCAGCTCGTCGACGCTCGTGACCGACCCCAGCGTGGCCGTGTTGCCGCTGGAACTGACGAGCATCGTGTTGGTCATCGCCTCGAGCGATTTCCGCGTGGTCTGCGGATACCGGACGCGCAGGGGATACGGCCGGGCGTTGATGAGCACGGGTGCGGCCGCCGGCTCGCCTTCCACCATCGCGACGCCGACGGTTCCGAGTTCTTCGGCGGTGAATCCCGCCCGATCGGCGGCATCCGGATTGACCGTGAAGCGGACGGCCGGCCCGCTCGTGGTCTTCTCGATCCCGTCCTCGACATCGACGATCGCCGTTCTGCCGTCGATCTTGACCTTCTGCAGCGCGTCGGCGACTTGCGGCGCCCACGTGCTCAGCAGGTCGGCGTCGGGCGAAAACAACTTGACGACGACCGGCTCGGGTGCCCCGGTCAGATCGCCGATCATGTCCTGCAGCACCTGTGTAAACTCGACGTCGAGCCCGGGCTGCGATGATGTGACCTTCGCGCGGACCTCGCTGATCACTTCGTCGACGCCGCGACTCCGCTGTGCTTTGAGCTTGACGGCGATATCACCGGTGTTCGGTTCGGTCACCGCGGCGAGGCCCAGCTGCAGGCCCGTCCGCCGGGACGTGCTTTCGACCTCCGGCGTCGAGCGGAGAATCCGCTCGATGGCGCCGAGGACGCGGTCGGTCTCCTGCAGCGAGCTCCCCGGCGGCATCACATAGTCGAGGACGAAGCCGCCTTCGTCAAAGGCCGGCAGCAGGTCGGTCCCGAGCAACCGATAGCACAGGTACGACGCTGCGACCAGGACGATGCACAGCGCGCCCAGCGCGAATCGATGGTGGAGCGACTGCCGCAGTACGCGCTCGTACCACTGGAGCACGCGGCCGAACACGCCCCCTGTCAGCGACGCCTCCTCTGCGGCCATCATGCGCCGCACCGGGTCGGCGTCCTCCGGAACCGCCGGCGCATGCGCCTTCGCGTGACGACGCACGAGGCGGATGCTGAGGTTGCTGGTCCATACCAATGCCAGCACCAACGACGTCAGCAGCGACACGCTCATCGCGATCGCCAGCGCGCCGAAAAAGGTGCCGGTCACGCCGGTGATCGTGATGAGCGGCAAAAACACGACGATCGGCGTCAGGGTGGAACCGATGAGCGGGACCGTCAGTTCCTTGAGGGCGCTCGCCGTCGCCTGCAGCGGCCCTTCGCCGCCGTCCCGGTGCAGCACGATGTTCTCGACAACGACGATCTTGTCGTCGATAACCAGCCCGACCGCGGCGGCAAGGCCGCCGAGGGTCATCAAATTGAAACTCTGGCCCAGGATCCGCATCGCGATGAAGGTCACCACCATCGTGACCGGCACCACGAGTCCGGTCATCACCGCAGTGCCCCAGTCGCGCAGGAACAGCCAGATGATCAGTCCGGCGAGAAAAAGGCCGATGACGATGGCGTCGCGTACGCTGGCGATCGACTGCTGCACGATGTTCGACTGGTCGTAGAACGGGCGCATCTCGACGCCCGCCGGCAGCGACGGGCGGATGGCGCCCATTTCCTGATGGACTTCATCGGCGACCTGCACCGTGTTGCTGTTCGGCTGGCGGTTGACGCTGAGCAGCACCGCCGGCTTGCCATTCGCGCTGACGACCGTATAGACCGGTTCGGTCGCCGGCGCGACGGTCCCCAGGTCGCGCAGCCGGACCGGGACGTTGCTCACGTTCTTGACGACGATGTTGCCGATGTCGTCGACGTTGTGAACCAGCCCATCGACGAGGACGAGGAACAGCTGATGATTGCGATTGAGCAGCCCCGGCGAATCGATCACGTTGGTGTGGTTCACGGCGTTGATGATGTCGGCGATCGACGTCTTGGCGCGCAGCATCTGCGCCGGATTGACCGTGAAATGAAACTCCGGCCGTTGTCCGCCCTGAATCAGGACACTCGCAACGCCCGGCAGACTGTTCAGCCGGGGCTTGATGTCGTAGGTCGCCAGTTCCCACAAGTCGGTCTGCGGCACCGTCTCGGAAGTCAGGCTGTAGCCGATGATCGGAAAGCTCGCGAAATCAAGGCGGTGTGTCTGCACCTGCGCGGTCGAGGGCAGCGAGTGCTGCGCCGTCGCGACGGCGGCGTCGACCAGATGCAGCGTCTCGAGCATGTCGACGTTCCAGTTGAAGAACAGATCGATTTCGGCCGATCCCCGGCTCGTAATCGAGCGGACATCCTCGAGCCCCGGCACGGTCCGTACGGCTTCTTCCAGCGGACGGGTGATCGACAGTTCCATCTGCTCGATCGGCGTCACGCCGTTGTCGACGCCGATGATGATTCGCGGGAAATTCGTGGTCGGAAAGACGGCCACCGGCAGCGTCAAGGCTTCGAAGACGCCGATGACGGCCAGGATGCAGATCAGGAAAATGATCGATTTCGAGTGGCGCGCGAACCAGTAGCGGTGCGGATCCTCGCGCACGTCGGCAGGCGGCGTCATCAGGTTTCTTCCGGCTCTTCGTCTTCCTTGGCGGGGGCGATCTGCACTTTGGTCTTGACCAGCACGTCCGCGTCCAGCTTGAACAGCTCAAACGCGCCCGTCGTCGCGACGCGCTGCCCGCTGGTCAGACCGTCGGTGACTTCGGCCTTGCCGCTGTCACGGATCCCGACCGCAATCTTGCGGCGGTGCGGCTTGTTGTCCTGATCGATGAGCATCGCGAACGTCGCGCCCTGCGGGCTCGTCAGCACCGCGCTCTCCGGGATGACCAGCGCGTTGGTGACGTTCTTGGCGATCATCTCGACGCGCAGACTGGTGCCGGGCCGGATCGTTCCATCGCGATTGTCCGCCTGCACCCAGACTTCGACGGTCGTGTTGGCCGCGTCGAGCGCGGGGCTGATCTGCGAGACTTTCGCCGGTATCGGGGCCCCGCCGGGACCAATCAGGTTCGCGTCGTCACCCACCTTGAGTTCGGCCGCTTCCGACTGCGAGACGTGCGTGCGCGCGATGACCTGGGAGAGATCCATCACCGTGACGACCGGCTGACCGCTCGGGGGCATCTCCCCGGCGTAGTACGGCAGATCGGTCACGACGCCAGTGATGGGACTGGTTACGCGCGAGTAACTCAGCTGCGCCTGCGCCGAATCGAGCCGGCCGCGCGCCGCGTCACGCTGCGCGGCCGCTGCCTTCAGTTCCTGGTCGCGCGCGAAGCCCTGCAGATCCTCGAGGCGTTTCTGCGCCGTCTCGTATTGTGTGCGCGCCTGGCTCAGGCTGACCTGTGCATCGTTGACGTCTTTTGCCGAGATGGCGCCCTCCTGCAGCAGGCGCCGCCGGCTGTCATAAATCGCCTGCTGCGCGTCGAGGGCCTCCTTTGCGCTCCGGGCGTCGAGTTCGGCCTTCTGGAGCTCCTGGGGAACCGTCGCTCGGGCCGTCGTTTCGTAGGTCGCCTGCGCCTGATCGAACGCCGCCCGGCTCTCCACGGCGGCGCCGGCGAGGTCCTGGTTCTCGAGCTCGACGAGGAGGTCTCCGGCGCGCACGTGGGCGCCGCGCTGCACGTAGGTCTTCCTGATGGGCGCCGTCACCTTGGGAATGATCGCCGCCTGTTGCCGCGGATAGATCACCCCTTCCGTGCGAATGGTGCGCTGAATCTGCGACAGCAGCACCGGCGCGACGTCGACCGTCACCACCGGCCCCGCCCCCTGGTCCGCCTTCTTGCTGCAGCTGACCACCGACGCGAGCGCCAACCCGACGACGACGGACCGGAGGCATCTGGTCATTGCTTAAAACCGTCCCGTAAGCGTTTGCAGTTCCGCCAGCGCGACCCGGTAGCGGGTCTGGGCATCGTCGAACGCATTGCGCGCCTGCACGAGCGTGTTCTGCGCGTCGACCACCTCCAGCGCCGTCGATTCGCCCGCCTGATAGCGCAGCGAAGTCAGCCGGAGGCTCTCCGCGGCCAGATCGGCGACCTGCTGCAGGCTGTCCACGGCGGCTTTCGCCGCGATCGCCTCGTTATACATCGAGTACAGGTTGCTCATCAGCTGGCGCTGGGTCTGCGTCAGGGTCAGCTCCGCGTGGTGCTGGCGTGTTTCGGCCTGGTGTAGTTTGCTGCGCAGTCCACCCCAGTCCCACACCGGCACGCTGAGGTTCAGCGTCACGAAATACCCGAGGTTCGGCAGCACCCCGAGCTCCGGCTGGGCGGCGACGCGGCTGTGCAGCGCATACTCGTTAGCCTCGATCCCGTACACCCCGTCGAAGGCAAGACTCGGGAAAAACGCGTTCGTAGCCGCGCGCACCTCCTGGCCGGCGGCGCGCAGCGCCTGGTCGGCCGCCCGCACGTCCGGATTGTTCTCGACCGCCAGGGCGCGCACATCGCTGAATGACGGCAGCGGCGGCACGGTGGCCAGGTCGTCAACGACGTTGAAGTTCTCGTTCAGCACCGGAAACAGCAGCACGGCGAGCGCGAGCCGGGCGTTATCGACCGCAAGCATCGCGTCACGAAACCCCTGCTGCTGCTGCTGAAAGGCAATTTCCGCCTTGATGGCGTCGCTGTGCGCCACCTGCCCGAGCCGTTCCTGGTCCTGCGTGGTCTGCAGGAACCGGGCGGCTTGCTGGGCCCCCAATTGCGCGGTCGCGTATTTGCGTTGCGCGACCACCAGCGCGTAGTAGTTGCGCGTGACGACGACCCCGAGGCCGCGCTGTGCCACCTCGAGCCTCGCCTGGGCCGCCGCCTCGAGCGCCTGCGCCCGGCGAAGGGGCGTCCGCATCACGACGTTGGGCGAAATCTCCTGATGAACGACCCCCCACTGCCGGTACATCTTGACGCCATCGAGCGAGACGAAGCGCCCGTTCGGATTGACGCCGTTCGGGGAGTTGCCGAGATACTGCGTTGTCTCGCTGAGCGACGGGAGCAGCGCGGATCGGGCCTGGACGCGATCCTCGCGGGCGATCTCGGCATCGAGGACGGCCCCCAGGAACGTTGGATCGTTCTGTCGCGCGCGCTCCAGCGCATCCTGCAGCGTCAGCAGGAGCGGCGCGCCAGCAGGCGCTTCGGGCTGCACAAGCGTCAGGGGCGGGGGCGGAGCAGGCGGCTGCTGTGCCGCCGCGGCGGTCGCATAGAGCAGCCCCGCCATGAAAACCGCGCGCGTCATTTGCCGACGATCAGCACTTTGAACGTGTTCGGCAGAAACGTCGTGCGTCCGCCGGCGGCCGATGGCGCCGTCTTTGCGGTCGGCAGGAAGGCCCGGTGCGTTTTCTCGTCAACGGCGATCGTGCGTGCCCCGCGCTCGGTCGCGATGTTCTCGAGGACGTCCCATTTGCCGCCGGTCTGCGACACAATCGTCAGGGTGCCGTCGCCGTTCGAGCTGAGCGCGTACCCGGTGCCGGGATCGAACGCCACCCCGTCGGATCCGGCGCCGATCGCCGGCGTCGCGACCACTTTGCCGGCGTCCGGATCGGAGATCGCCATCACCCTGTTCGAGCAGACGGAAAACAGCCGGCGGCTCTTGGTGTCGATCGCCAGTCCGGACGGCCCGTCGCAGGGACTGAGCGAGTACTTCTTGCTGACGGTCGCCTTGGCGGCATCGATTTCGACGATTTCGTTCGTGTCTTCGATGTTCGCGTAGACGTGGCCCTTGCCGTCGGCCACCGAGAATTCCGGCTTGCCAGGCAGCGGGATGGTGGCGGCCACCTTGCCGGTTTTCGCATCGATCGCCGTCGCGCTCTTCGAGCGCCCGTTGAAGGCGAAGACGCGCCCTGAGACCGCGTCGTACCGGATTGAATCCGGATTCTCGCCGGTCGGGACGGTGCCGGTGGCCTTCGCCGTCTTCAGATCGAAGATCGTCACGTTATTGCCGCGGCCGTTGCTGACGAACCCGCGGTTCAGCTCAGGCGCGATGGCGATGCCGTGGACGCCGGGGGTATCCGGGATGTCGCCGACGACTTTGTTCGAGTCGAGGTCGATCACCACCACATGCGTGCCGTGCGAGACGTAAAGGCGCCGCGCCGCACTGTCCGCGGTGAGGTAATCCCAGCCGCCCTCGCCGCCGATCTGAATCTCACCCGTGATGTGGTAGCCGGTAGCGGCGGCGAACACCACCGCCGTCGACGCGAGAATGCCGAGAATCGTCGCCGTCTTGTGTCGCATGGATCCTCCTCACACGTTCCATCGAAACTATACCGTCTCGATGATGAAAGGAGGATTAATTGCGGCTAGGACTCCTTCTTTTTCTTCGCGGCGCGTTTGCGCGGGCCCGGGGCCTTGTGCGGCGCCGGTTCGCTCGTCGCCTGGAGCGTGACGAGCCGCGTGGAGAAGGTGCGACGGCCGTGGTCATCGAAATCGATGACCGTGTGATGCTCGTTGACCTCGACCAGCGTGCCGGGGCCGTAGGTGGGCTGGACGACGCGGTCACCTTTAGACCAGTTCTTCATGGTGCGTGCTCGCGGCGAGAGGGGCCGTTACCAGCGCGGTTCGCGGCGTCCGCCACCCGCGCCGCGGCTCCCGCCGAACCCGCCGCCGCCGCCGAAGCCGCCGCCTTCAGGCTTTGGGCGTGCTTCGTTCACGGTCAGGGCGCGGCCGCCCATCTGATACTGGTTGAACTGCGTCGCGGCCTTCTGCGCTTCCTCGTCGGTCGCCATCTCCACAAACGCAAACCCGCGCGCGCGCCCCGTCGCGGCGTCGCGCATGACTCGCACCGATTCGACGGTACCCGCCTGGCTGAAAAGTTCCTGGAGCTCCGCCTCACCGGTCGTGTACGGAATGTTGCCGACGTAGAGCCTGCGGCCCATACCTACCTTCTCCTCGCTCGCGGTGGCGACACGTCGGCAGAGCATCCACAGGGAGGGAGCGCGCTGGCGGGACTGACCACCAAGGCCGCGTAGTCTACTCAATGGCGTAAGGAGGACGCAAGTCGACCTCTATAATCGCCTGACATGTCGATCGTCCTCGGCATCGAGCGATTGCTGGCCTCTTCGCGGCTTGATCAATTGCGGGTCGGCATTGTCTGCAACCCGGCCTCGGTCGTCCGGGACCTCGCCCACGTGGCCGACCGCCTGGCGTCGCATCCGCGGGCCCGCCTGGCAGCGATTTTCGGCCCGCAGCATGGGTTTCGGTCGGATGTTCAGGACAACATGATCGAAACGCAGCATGCACGCGACCAGGTCCGCCGCGTTCCGGTCTACTCCCTCTACAGCGAAACGCGCGAACCGACCGCCGAGATGCTGCGCGACCTCGACGTGCTCGTGGTCGATCTGCAGGATGTTGGCGTCCGCATCTATACCTACATCTATACGATGGCGAATTGCCTGAAAGCCGCGCGCAGGCATGGACTGAAGGTGATCGTCTGCGATCGCCCGAATCCGATCGGCGGCCGGCAGATCGAAGGGCCGGTGCTCGTGCCGGGCAATGAATCCTTTGTCGGCATGTATCCGATCCCGATGCGGCACGGCCTGACGATCGGCGAGCTGGCGCGGTTGTTCAACGAGCAGTACGCCATCGGCGCCGACCTGGAGGTCGTCCCGATGGACGGGTGGACGCGGGAGATGTACTTCGAGGCGACCGGACGCAGCTGGATTATGTCCTCGCCCAATATCCCGACCGTCGACACGACGCTGGTCTATCCAGGCACGGTGCTGTTGGAGGGCACGAACGTGTCAGAGGGTCGCGGGACCACCCGGCCCTTCGAGCTCGTTGGCGCGCCGTGGATTGTGGCGGAGCGATTCTGCGACGAGATGAACGGCCGTCACCTGGCTGGCGTCTTCTTTCGTCCCGTCTTGTTCGAGCCGACGTTCCACAAACACGCCCGTGAGGGCTGCGGCGGATGCCAGATTCACGTGCTGGACCGACTCGCGTTCCGGCCGGTCGAGGCCGCCGTCGCGCTGATCGAGTCGTTCCGGGCAAACGGGCGCGACGCGTTCACGTGGCGCGACCCGCCGTATGAGTACGAATACGAGCGCACACCCTTTGACGTCCTGGCTGGCGCGCCGACGCTGCGGGAGCAGATCGAAGGGGGGATGCCGGCCCGACAGATTGCGGAGACATGGGAGGCGCCGGTGGCCGAGTTCGCGAAGACACGCGAAGACTATTTGTTGTACTAGCGATCAGCCCCGCGTTTTCGCGATCCCTGGCGCCGCGGCCTCCTGGGCCGTCGCCGGTTCCAGGTGATGCTCGATGAGGTGCGCCTGGAGCCGTTCGAAGGCGTCCTGCGGCGTATCGCACGACTGCAGCAACTCGAGGTCCTTCTCCGCGATCGCCCCCCACTCGGCCATCCGCTCGAAGTTCACGATCTCTTTCCAGTAGTCGCTGCCGTACAGGATGACCTCGATCTTCTTCGACAGCTTGTCGGTCTGCACGAGGGTCAGGATTTCGAAGAGCTCGTCGCACGTGCCGAAGCCCCCCGGAAAAATCACGAGCGCCTTGGCGAGATACGCAAACCAGAATTTCCGCATGAAGAAATAGTGGAACTCGAACTGCAACCCCTCGGTGATATAGGGGTTGGCGCCCTGTTCAAACGGCAGCCGGATGTTCAGGCCGATGGTCTTCCCGCCGGCTTCGCGGGCGCCGCGGTTGGCCGCCTCCATGATGCCCGGGCCGCCGCCCGACGTCACAACGAAGCGATGGTTCTCCGATTGCAGGGTCAGGCTCCATGCCGTCAGCATCCGCGCCAGCTCGCGGGCCTCTTCGTAGTAGCGCGCCCACTCCACCGCCTTCCGGCTCTTCGTCAGCTCCAGCTGGTAGTGTTCGTCGGCGCGGCGATCGCCGCGCGCCCGAAGCGTCTGCAGAGCGCGCTCGGCGCGCTCGCGGCTGTCGACGCGCGCTGATCCGAAGAACACGACGGTGTCCTGAATCTTCTGTTCCTTGAAACGTCGCAGTGGTTCGAGATACTCGGCGAGGATCCGAATCGGTCGTGCTTCGTTGCTCTCCAGGAACTCGGGATAAAGGTACGCGAGCGGCCACTGCGTCATGACGGCCAATTTACCATCAGAGTGCTATCATCCGCGGATGTTCGCCCGCATCATCCTGCCCGCTTTTGCGCTGGCTGTCGTTCTTACCTTCGTCGCCGATGCGCAGCAAGCTGCGCCGCCAGCGGTCGCGACGCCGGCGATTCACGCCAAATCGGTTCGCCGTCTGGTGATTCGCAACGCGATGATCATCTACGGCAATGCCAAACCGCCGTACGGGCCGATGGATATCGTCGTCGAAGAGGGCCACATCACCTCCATTGTGCCATCGGGCCGCGGCGGCCCGACGAGCGACACGGTAATCGATGCCACCGGCAAGTACGTCATGCCGGGAATCGTCAACACGCACATGCACTGGCACGAGGAGCGCCAGCCCGGAATCCCGCAGCCGATTCAGTACGAGCGCAACCTGTATCTCGCGGCGGGCGTGACGACAGCCCGCGAGGTTGGCGGTGATTTCGACAAATCAAAACGCTGGCAGGCCGAGAGTGCTGCCCACACGATCGTGGCACCGCGCATCCTGGTCTATCCCTTCGTCAGCAAGGGGAGGACCGGCGCGCCAGCCGAAATCCGGCAATGGATCCGCGACATCAAGCGGCAGGGGGCCGACGGCCTCAAGATCATCGGCGGCGTCGATCGCGATCAACTCGAAGCCATTATGGACGAGGCGCACCAGCTCGGCCTGCGGGTCGCGACGC
>JBPYEE010000698.1:0-13657 GCA_051985095.1 Vicinamibacterales bacterium
CATGACGAGCGCCCTGATGTCGTTCGACTGTTCCAATCCGTGAATCGCGGCGATGTTGGGATGGTTCAGCGCGGCAAGCACTTCGGCCTCACGCTGAAATCGAGCCAGCCGATCAGGATCTGTTGCGAAAGACTCTGGGAGGACCTTCAGCGCGACCTCGCGCTTCAACCGCGTGTCGCGAGCGCGATAGACCTCGCCCATGCCGCCCGCGCCGAGCGCGGAAAGGATCTCGTACGGCCCGAGTCGAGCGCCGGCGGCGAGGGTCACAAGCAGCTCTTAGTCTTAACCAGTGAGCAAGAGCTGTTCATTATAGGATGCCGAACCGTTGCCGGATACCACAGCGCTGCTTGCGACTCGATCTCCCGCGAGGCTCGTGAACGCCGGCCAGTCAGTGACCGCGAGCGCACCTAGTAAATCGACCGTACGGACACCACCTGGTTGCACACGACAACGAACTGCAACCGACCCCACCTTACGCGCCCCGAATGCGAATTGCAGGCTCGTCGCGCGCCTGCGCATCCTCGAAGTGCTCTCCCTGAGATCCCTCAATAGCAGGGCATGCGGACAGCCGTGAGGACCAGCAATGTCGGACAGATACGATCCGCGATCGGCTGATGACCGCGACCGCGGCGACAGTTTCGACCGGAGCCGCGGCAGCCGTGGCGGAACCAGCGACCGCCGTCATGCCGGCGATTGCGATCCGCGCGACGTGTTTGCCAGGGACCTCGATCTGCCGAGCGGACGCGAGCGTCGTCCCGTCCGAGAACGCGATCGCGTCTACGAGATCGACGGCACGGAAAGCCGGATGCTCGCCACCGTCGGCGCCTTTCGAGTAGTCTGTGAGAGCGATCACCGCGACGGTCGCGAGGACACGCGCAGGGGCCTGCGTCACCTTGAACGCGAAAGTCTGATGAGGACATTTCCGCTCAGCTCAGACGACCGCGCCGTCCTCCTGACAGATCGTGGCCGGGCCCAGCTCGAGGCGAATCGCCACGAGCGAGAGGATCGCTCGTGGGAGCCGCGCCAGGCGTTCTACGCCGGCCTGAGGAAACCGCGCGAGCTGACGCACGACTCGAAGGTCTATCGCGCATACCTGCGCGCCGAGGAGCGCCTCCGCGAACAGGGCGGCCGAGTCGATCGCGTGGCCCTGGACTACGAGTTGAAGCGCGACTACCAGCGGTTCCTGCACGAGCGTAATCGCGGGTGGAAGGATTGCGACGGAGGACCGGACCGAGAGCCGGAGGAAATCGTACGATGGGCGCGCGAACACGACCTGCCGTACGAGGACGGTCATGTCCACTTCCCAGATGCCCGGATCGAGCACGAAGACCGAGACGGGCGGTCACGCCACGATGACATAGAGATCGTGACCGGCCACTATCGCGGCGCCCACGCCGGCGCTGTCGCTCGGTCGGGATTCAGCTGCTATCGCGCCATTGGTGGCATGGTCGGGGGATGCGCGAGCACCGGCAGGAGAGGAGGGTGGCGTCACCCGCGGCTTGCCGAGGACCGTCCCGTGTGCTGAAGTTCTGCGGTCGTTGGCGAGCCCTCGCTGACCACGTCCACAACCTTCCGGAATGTCAGCGCCCCATCGGCCGAGCGTTGACGCCAGAAGAGCAGCAGCGCCTTTTCGATGCTGCCGCCTCGAAACCCGAGTGGGAGCACGTGTACCGCGCCGCGATCGTCGCTTCCAACACGTCGATGCGGCCGGTCGAGGTGAAGCACCTTCGTCGTTGCGATGTGGATCTTGTCAAGCGCCTGGCGCACGTTCGACGGAGTAAGAACGTGACGAGCCATCGGGTGATCCCGCTCAACGCGTCTGCGATCAAAGCGGTGGCTCGGATGCTTGAACGGGCCGATCTGCTCGGCCACACGGAACCGGAGCATTACCTGTGGCCGGCCTGCCAGTGGGGCCGTTTCGATCCGACCAAACCGATGCTCAAATGGGACACGGTCTGGCGAGCCCTTCGGAACGCGGCTGGTCTGCATGGTCTGCGGTTCCACGACCTACGGCACACGTCATCACCGAGCTTGCCGAAATGGGCGTCGCCGATCACGTGCTCGAATCGATCACGGGCCATCTGTCGCGCGCCGCATGCTCGAGCACTACTCGCACATCCGGATCGATGCGAAGCGTCAAGCGCTGGAGGCCCTGGACGACGCGCGGCGGCGGGCAGCGGCGAACGGCAACGGCAGCGAAAAGCCCAAGAGCGAGGTGGAAATCCCAACGATCGTGGAGGTCCGCGACAGCCTTACGTCACAGTTTGACTTTGCGCGGATCGCCGCCAGCCGGTAAACTGTTGATTCCACTCGCGCGGAGAGATGTCCGAGTGGTTGAAGGAGCACGCTTGGAAAGCGTGTGTAGGGGAAACTCTACCGTGGGTTCGAATCCCACTCTCTCCGCCAGATCTAAATTGCTGTAAATAAACGACTTACTGTATAGATCCGCTTCTACCGAGAGTTCCAAAACCACTCTCTGACGCGTAAGTCGTTGAGCCCTGGCGGCTTACCTTCCAACGCCTTGAACGTGTCAGTAAATCTAATCGCATCAATAACTTATACCTGTGCAGCAGATTGACCGCCATGTTTCCGGAAAGTTCCGCCGCTCTGAGCCGACTCCCTCCGCTCAGAAAAGTCTTGGCGTCCATGTCATCGTCGACGACAGTTTCGCGGGTCAGGCTCTCGAGTCGTCGCCGTCACAGAAATTCTGGGCGGACTGCCTCACGACCATCGATGATCGAACAGATCCACCTGTTGGGTCCGAACCCTGGTGAAACTGGTCGCATCTGTCACTCTGTCGCCCAGAACCAGATGTCAATCTCGCTTGTTACCCGAATCGCCTCCGCACGCGTTGGTGGCAAGCGCAGACGCATCACATACCGAACAACCAGCCCTGGCCGGTCTCAAGACTTTGACAGCTCTAAACGTGCTCCGCCGGCAGGTACTCAAACCGCTTGCGGCGGTTGAAGACGCAGCCCCTCCCTAGGCGCTCAGCACCCGACCACACCCGATCGAATTACAACGCACTGCGGACAGAAATGCAGGGCGTCTTGCACGATCTCGGTATGGCAGCATGAACATCGACAACGTTCTGTACATCAGAAGTGCCTAAGCGCCGAACCCAGCGGGAATCGTTTTCGTCAAGATTCGGTTTTCGGCCAGCCGACCAAAAAGGCTCGCGCAGACTCCGCATATTGATCCAACAAGGGGCCAGCCTTCTCAAGAGAGCGACGATTCCGAAACCATGCGCTTGCGGCGCCGCTCATGACAAACGGGAACTTATCGTGTGCCGAATTGACCCTGCGTTTCTTGCACGATCCTGTTGGAGAATTGGACAAGAGGGCAGCGACAACACGTGGGGCGGTGTTGGCCGACAGCGGATTCGAGATCGAGCACTCAGATATGCCCGGGCGAATTGAAGTTGACGGACGTTAAGTGGCCGTAAGCCGCGCAAGCACTTGTCGCGCTCAAAAGGCGTGAGTGGCATACAGCCTTCTCCTCATAGAAGCGTCGAATTCCTCTTGCAGGAATGATCTGGACGATATCCTTCGATCTGCGCAGCTCGTTGTGAATCGACGGGACACCTGGGATTCGTTCATCCCAGAACGGTTGCGCGCGAGTGGGGAGCCGCTGTTGCTGGCGAACGTTGTGCCGACCAGTGACCCGGCGCTGCAGTTCTTCCGCTGGCTGCGCAAGCATCCCATTCCCGTTCCGACCGTGGCCATCCTTTCAAGTGAAGAGAACGACAACAGGGATCTGCTGCAGTCAGTTGCCGGTGCCGTAGACGATTTTCTGTTCTGGCCACCTCGACCGCAGGAACTGCGACACCGCGTGCTGCGATTACTCGGTCCGGAAGACACGTCGCGGGCCGCAGTCGAAACGCAGCTGCTGAATGAGCTCGCATTGCGGCAGCTCGTGGGCCGAGACCCCGCGTTTCAGCGGGTGCTGAGTCGAGTCGTCATGTTCGGTGCAGCGCAGGCGCCAGTGCTGTTGACCGGTGAGACGGGCACGGGCAAGGAACTGTGCGCGAGAGTCATTCACTTGCTCAGCTGCCGGCGGAATGGACCATTCGTCCCCGTAGATTGCGGCTCAATCCCTGAACATCTCTTTGAAAACGAGCTCTTCGGCCATGTGCGCGGAGCATTTACGGACGCACGAAATGATCAGAAGGGACTCGTGGCGCTCGCGCAGGGTGGAACGATTTTTCTGGACGAATTGGACACGCTCACCGCGACGGCTCAAGCCAAGGTACTGCGGCTCCTCCAGGAGAACACGTATCGGCCGCTTGGGTCCGCGCGGTTTTGCCAGGCAAATGTGCGTGTGATCGCCGCATCAAATACCGACCTGGAAGCGCACGTCCGCGACCATCGGTTTCGCCAGGATCTCTACTTTCGCGTGAACGTGCTTCGCCTGCACCTGCCTGCTCTGCGCGAGCGCGCGATGGATGTCCCCCTGCTCGCGCGTCACTTCGTCCAAGAGGTCTGCCATGCCTCGAACATTCCCCACAAAGTGGTCTCGTCTGCGGCATTGGCCAAACTCCTGGCTCACGATTGGCCCGGCAATGTGCGTGAATTGCACAATACGGTCCAACGAGCGGTGCTGTGTGCGCCTGGAATGCAAATCGGCGCCTCGCACATTGAGTTGCCGCTGATGGCTCCAGACTCGAGCCAGCCGCGCGTGGATTTTCGGTCCGCGAAGCACCTGGCGATCAACAGATTCGAGCGGGACTACGTCGAGCGCCTGCTGCAGAAGCATGCCGGAAACATCACGTCCGCCGCGCGCGAGGCCCAAAAGGATCGCCGCGCATTCGGACGGTTGGTGAAAAAATACGGACTCAGTCGAGCGGCAGCCCTCCCGGGACGGTCCTGACCCGCGGGGGGTCGTTTTTGACCCACACGGATAACCCTCGATTCTACTGACAGGTTGCGTTCGGTGTGGTCCCGCACGGTGGGTCGCCGAGATCAGCCCGCGATTCCGGTCGCGACCTCCATCTGTTCGTAACTGCCATCATTTGAACCGGTTTGGCGTCGTGCCAGGATCTGGACACCGGTTTGCCAGTGGAAGTGCCGAATCGCGGGTGTTGTGACCGATCCTGCTGAAACGCCGACTGAAGAGGCCGCGAGAGCGGTACTGGCGTATTTCTTACGTTATCCGGATGCGGCCGACACGCTGACGGGCATCGCGCGTTGGCGGCTGCTGGAGGAAGCGGTTCATCGAAGCGTGGAAACGACCGCGGGCGCGTTGAAGTGGCTGACCGCCCAGGGCTATCTGAAGGAAGTGTCCATACGCGGTGGAGAATCAGTCTTTCGGCTCAGTCCGGAGAGGCGCGACGACGCTCAGAAACTCCTGGGATTGTGACTACTGACCCTCGAAGTTGGGAGGCAAGGCGTTAGTCGCGCCATCGATAAGCTTCGCCTGATCGGTTCGGCCGAGGAGGAATAAAGAAAGGGCACATCATGGCTGTCACACCCACCTATCCGGGCGTCTATATCGAAGAGATCCCGAGCGGCGTGCGGACCATCACCGGCGTGAGCACGGCCATCGGGGCGTTTGTCGATTACTTCTCACGCGGTCCGCTGAGCCAGGCGGTCGAAGTCTTCAGCTTTGCCGATTTCGAGCGGCAATTTGGGGGGTTCGATCTGCTCAGCGAGGCGAGCTACTCCATTTACCAGTTTTTCCTGAATGGCGGCACTACTGCCTGGGTGGTTCGCACGACGTCCACCAGCAATCCCGCCACCATCGCCTCCGTCACCTTGCAAGATGGCGCAGGCAACAACGTGCTCGTGATCAGCGCCGCCAATCCGGGAGCTTGGGGAAACAACATCCGCATCGATGTGGATTACGGCACCACAGATCCCACCAAGCTCTTCAACATGACCGTCACGGAAGTGACGATGGTTGCCGGGAAGGCCCAGGTGGTCAGCTCCGAAACCTTCCGCAACTTGGTGATCGATCACACACAGCCCAATGATGTTGTGGCCACGGTCAATGCTGGTTCCAGCCTGGTCCAACTGGCCTTGGCCACTGTCGCTCCAACGTCGACCCATCCGCCGGCGCAGACCGGGACGGTGAGCTCCGCATTCGCAAAGGGCGCGCTGCCAACGGGCGTGCCCAAGGCAAGCGACTCGATGACCGTGGCGCTCAACAACAATCCCGCTAAGTCGATCACCTTGAGCACGACGGCGCCGACCAGTCTCGCCGCGCTGGCGGCCACGCTGCAAACCCTGATACGCGCCGCCGATCCGAGCCTGGCCGGCGTCACGGTGGGGCTGGTGGGCAGCGCCGCATCCAGCATGTTTCTGCAGATCAAGGTCGGCTCGGATAACCCTTCCGATATCCTGAAGTTTGCCGACGGATCGGGCACGCTGGCCACCGCCTTGGGGCTGGACGCCACAGGCGCGGCGAACGTGCAGCAGTACTCCCTCGGTGGCGCCGCGGCGGGAGCGCAAATCTCTTCGGTATCCGGCGGCAACGGGAAGTGGGACACGTCCGATCTGGACGGCATGGCCGGCGGCCTCAACGGCGATCCCGGCCAGAAGACGGGCATGTTCGCACTCCTGAATGTGGATCTGTTCAATATTCTGTCAATACCTGCAACCAGCCGCATGCCAGCGGGCGCGGATACGCATGCCTTCGCAGTCGCTACGAACGCGATTTCTCTGTGCGACTTACGCAGAGCGTTCTACATCCTGGATCCGCCGCAAAGTTCCGGCCCGGCGGGCGCCAACGATACTCCGGCGGCCATCGCCGCCTGGCTCGATGTCAATGCGTCGCTGCGCAACCGAAACGCCGCGATCTATTTTCCACGCGTCGATATTCCAGATCCGCTCAATGGTTTCCGGCTGCGTCCCGCGGCTGTAAGCGGGACTGTGGCGGGCGTGTTTGCGCGGACCGATGCCACACGTGGCGTCTTCAAGGCGCCGGCGGGAACGGAGGCCACGCTGACCGGTGTGCAGCAGCTCGAATACAACCTGACGGACGGCGAACACGGAGTTCTGAATCCGCTGGGCATCAACGCGTTGCGCTCGTTCCCGGTCTTCGGCCCGGTCGCGTGGGGGGCGCGAACGCTTTTCGGCGCTGACCAGCTTGCCGACGATTACAAATACGTTCCGGTGCGCCGGTTCGCGTTGTTTTTGGAGGAGAGTCTGTTCCGTGGCACGCAGTGGGTGGTCTTTGAGCCGAACGACGACGCGTTATGGGCGCAGATCCGGTTGAACATCGGCGCGTTCATGCAAGACCTCTTTCGCCAAGGCGCCTTTCAGGGGACCACGCCGCAGCAGGCCTTCTTCGTCAAGGTAGACAGCGAGACCACCACGCAGACCGATATCAACAACGGAATCGTCAACATTGTGGTAGGGTTCGCGCCCCTCAAGCCAGCCGAGTTCGTCATCATCCGGATCCAGCAACTGGCCGGACAGCTTTAAGCCGAGGAGACGAAGGAATGCCACAATTCAGCGTAAATACACAGCGTCAGGACCCGTACAAATCTTTCAAATTCAAAGTGAAGTGGGATGGACGGTATGTCGCCGGAATCTCGAAGGTCAGCGCGCTGAAGCGGACCACTCAGGTCGTGACCCATCGCGAGGGCGGCGACCCCTCCACCAGTCACAAGTCCCCGGGCCGAAATGAGTTTGACCCTATCACTTTGGAACGTGGAGTGACTCATGATACCGAGTTCGAGAAATGGGCCAACAAGGTCTGGAATTTCGGCTCGGGCCTTGGTGCTGAGGTGTCGCTGAAGGATTTCCGCAAGGATATCATCCTCGATTTTTTCAACGAAGCCGGCCAGTTGGCAATCAGCTACAAGGTCTACCGCTGCTGGGTGTCGGAGTATCACTCATTGCCCGATCTGGATGCCAACGCGAACGCAGTAGCGATCCAAATGGTCAAACTGGAAAACGAAGGATGGGAACGTGACATCTCGGTAACCGAGCCGACCGAGCCGAGCTTTACGCTGCCGTCGCAATAAGGGCGAATGGCCGGGTTTTCGACTTCGGAAATCGTCTCGATCTGGGAGCGGGGAGTAGGCGAGCATCTGGTGGAGCGGACCCTGGTTCTCGTGGGAGCGGCATGTCCGTCGTTGGGGGCGGAGCAACTCGCGGCGCTGCCGATTGGCCGGCGGGATGCCTTGCTGCTGCATTTGCGGGAGAACCTGTTCGGACCAGCGGCCACTGCGACTGCTACCTGCCCGCGCTGCGGAGAAGGGTTGGAGTTCACGGTCCGGACGACGGATCTGGCTGTGGACGCGCCGACCGAACGGGACGGCCCGTTTGAGCTGGCCAGAGAGGGTCTCACGCTGAAGTTCCGTCTGCCCGACAGTCGCGATCTGCGCGTGATCGCGGCGTGTCGCGACGTGGAGACCGCGCGGCTGATGCTCGCGGAACGATGCGTGTTGGAGTCGAGCGGAAGGCTGTCCGAAGAGGTTGTTGAGGAACTGGCCGCGCGAATGGCGGAGTCCGACCCCATGGCGGACATCTCCCTTCTTCTGGACTGCGCCACCTGCGGTCACGCCTGGGGTGTGATGTTCGATATTGCGAGCTTCCTTTGGCGTGAGCTCGACGCGCGGGTCAGGCAGCTGCTCGGCGAAGTACACACGCTCGCGCGAGCTTATGGGTGGAGTGAAGCGGAGATTCTGGCTCTGAGCGCGGGACGGCGTCGCTGCTACCTGGAGATGGCAGGTTGAGGGGCGATTTTCTCTCGCGGCTGGCCGCACGGACACTGGGAGTGTCGGCAGTAGCGAGACCAATGATTCCACCGGTTTTTGCGCCGGCCCCCTTGGTGGCAGCGGAGAACGTGATGCCGGAACCGAGGGCGCACGTGGAGGCGAGTCTCGATGCCGCGGATACGAGTGTCCGCACAATCTTGCAGCCTGTCGGCGAGAGGCCGGAGCGAGCGCCGGAATCTGTGTCCGTTGGCCGTTTGCGCGCCGGAACGAGTCCCGAAGGCGCAGACACGACCGTCCGCGCCAAACCGGCGGCGTCGGTGGAGAGGTTAGAGGAGGTGGTGGTCAGGAAGGAGTCACCTGCCGAGCCAGTCATCCACTCGGTAGCGGTCGAGAAGCTCGAGGGGGAGCGAATGCCGACAAATAACCAGGGCGTTGCGTACCGCCCTGTCCCTGAGCACCGCGCCTTGAAAGTGGCTGACGAGCGGCGAGAGGTGAGGAGCAGCCCGTCCGAAAATGTCCTGACCACCTCCAGGATCCGAATCGAGGACGGCGCGCGATGGCCTTCGCAGCCGCCAAAAGTACCGCAGCCTGCAAATCGGCGGGAGAGTGAACCGGAGGATCGCACGGTCAACGTCAGCATCGGGCGCATCGAAGTCCGTGCTGTGCTTCCCGAAGCCCGACCGACGCCGGTTGTCCGTCATGCGGTGCAATCGGCGCGCACATTGGCGGATTACCTGAAAGAGCGCGATCGAGGAGCGCGATGAGCAACTCCTTGGCGATCGCGACTGTGACCGCGGCTTTGCGAGAAGTGTTGCAGACGCCAGTGAACAACGCCGTCTCCGGCGCGAACGTCGGGTTCAACCGGCCGGATTCTGCTGGAGGCGCAACCCCTGCGCCGCTGGTGAATGTGTATCTCTACCAGATCACGCCTAACACCGCGTATCGCAACGACGATTTACCCACTCGGCGCTCCGACGGGACGCCTATCAAGCGACCGCGCGCTGCCTTCGACTTGCATTACCTGTTGACGTTTCACGGCGACGATAGTCTGCTTCAACCCCAGTTGCTGCTGGGGGCGGTGGCCAGCACGCTGCACGCCCAGCCCCTCATCTCTCCTTCGGCAATTACCAAGGCGATGAGTGATTTCACGTCTCTCCGGAATTCCAACTTGGCGGACCAGGTGGAACGCGTCAAATTTACCCCCACGTCGCTCAGCCTGGAGGAGTTTTCCAAGCTGTGGTCGGTCTTTTTCCAGATCGAGTACACGCTATCGGTGGCATACCAGGCCTCGGTCGTGCTGATCGACAGCGACGATGCACCGATGGCCACACTCCCAGTGCGGGCCCGCAATCTCTCGGTTGTGCCGTTCCGCGAGCCGCACATCGACAGCGTCATCGCGCAGGGCGGTCCCGATCAATCCATCGTGGCCGGCTCAACGCTGCTGATTCTGGGGCAGCAATTGCAAACCGCCGCGACTCTCGTATTGATCGAAGACCAGGAGATCACGCCCGCGGCGATCAGCGACACGCAGGTTACGGTTGTCCTGCCTGGCGGTATTCACGCCGGCGCAAAAGGCGCGCAAGTGATCCAGAAGATTTCGATTGGAACGCCGCCAACGCTGCACCGCGGCTTCGAGTCGAACGTGGCAGCGTTCGTATTGCGACCTACGATCACGGCCGCCACGGCTGTCGTGACATCGCCGGGGATCACGACGGTGACTCTGACTGTCGCGCCAAATAGCGGCGCAGGGCAGCGCGCCGTACTGTTGTTGAACAACCTGGCGGTCAGTCCGTCCGCTGCCTTTACTTCCGCGCCGGTCGTGTCTCCCGCCGACTCGAACCAGGTGCAATTCGATATCGCCAATGTGCCCACGGGCACTTACCTGGTGAGGGTGCGGATTGACGGCGCGGAGAGCCTGCTGGACTCGAGCTTTTCCAGCCCTACAGTGGCGATGCCATGAGCGCCCCTCAGAGTTGGCAAACGGAGCATCAACGCAGCCTGATGGCGGCGGTGGGGGAGGTGCGCGAGGGGGTGGAGGCGTATCTGGCAGGCTCTGACAAATGGACAGGTCAGGAGGCCTGTCCTGCCGCATTGGAACTGCTGGGCAGAACCCTGGCGTTGACCGCGTTTGAACGCAACGTCGTGTTGCTGTGCGCGGGCATCGAACTGGACTCGAAACTGGCCAATCTGTGCGGATCGCGGCCAACCTTCAGCATGGCGCTCGGCGTATTTCCCGATGCCCATTGGAGCGCGCTTTCCCCCTCGCGCCCGTTGCGCTACTGGCGACTGGTCGAGATGATGCCGGGCGACGCGCTGACCACGAGCCCGCTGCGCATCGACGAGCGCATCCTCCACTACCTGACCGGCGTGCAGTCTATCGACGAGCGGCTGCGCCCTCTCTTAAAACCCGCGCCCGCGCCTCGCGAGCTCCCACCCTCTTATCGTGCGATCGCGGAGGTAGCGGCGGCGGCCTGGCGGCGCACGCCCGATGACAGCCAGCTGCCCGTCATTCAATTCTGCGGAGCGGACTGGGCGGCCAACGCGGAGATTGCGGCCACGGCGGTGGCTTTGGCTGGGCTCGGGCTGCAATCCGTGGCCGCGAACAACCTTCCGCGCACTGCCAGCGAGATCGATCTGTTCGTCCGGCTCTGGGACCGTGAAGGAGCGTTGAGCGGGAGCGCGCTGCTGCTCGATTGCGACGAAGTACTCGGCGCCGACGGAACAGCGGCGAGCGCTCTTGCCGCTCTGCTCGAGTCGATCCGCGGGCCGCTATGCGTCTCAACGCGCGGTCCACGGCAATGCGGTCCGCGTGTGGTGAAGTTGATAGAAGTGAATCCGCTGACGGCCGACGAACAGGCCGACGCCTGGCGCAGCGCATTGGCCCCATTTCCCGCCATGAACCGCGCGCTGGTGAAACTGGGAAGCCAGTTCAGTCTCAGCCCCGCGACGATTCGGTCGGTGGCGAGCGAACTGGGGCCGGACGCGGATGCGGGATTGGACCGGCTGTGGGATGCCTGTCGCTTGCACGCGCGCCCACGCGTGGAGGCATTGGCGCACCGCATCGAGCCGGCGGCCGCGTGGCAAGACCTGGTGCTGCCGCAAAAACAGATGGACACCCTGCGGCATATCGCCATCCATGTGCGACAACGCGCCAGGGTCTACCAGAGCTGGGGATTCGCGACCAAGGGAACGCGCGGCCTGGGCATCACCGCGATGTTTGCGGGGCCGAGCGGCACCGGCAAAACCATGGCGGCCGAGGTGCTCGCCAATGACCTGCGACTCGACTTGTACCGCATCGATCTGAGCCAGGTGGTGAGCAAGTACATCGGGGAGACCGAGAAAAACCTGCAGCGGGTGTTCGATGCCGCCGAAACAGGCGCGGCCATCCTGCTGTTTGACGAAGCCGACGCGCTGTTCGGCAAGCGCAGCGAGGTGAAGGACAGCCATGATCGCTACGCCAACATCGAGGTCAGCTACCTGCTTCAGCGCATGGAAGCGTACCGGGGGCTGGCCATCCTGACGACCAACCGGAAGAGCGCGCTGGACCAGGCGTTCCTGCGGCGCATCCGATTCGTGGTCGAGTTTCCATTTCCGGAGCCGGCCGAGCGGGCGGAGATCTGGCGGCGTGTTTTTCCGCCGGCAACACCGGTCGAAGGACTGCGCGTCGATCGGTTGGCCCGCCTGAACGCGGCGGGGGGACACATCCGCAACATCGCCCTGGGCGCGGCGTTTCTGGCGGCCGAAGCCAACGAACCCGTTCGGATGGCCCACCTGTTGAGCGCGGCACGCAGCGAGTTCGCCAAGCTGGAGCGGCCATTGACCGACGCGGAAGTGGCGGGATGGGTGTGAGCGACAGCGCAGCGAGGATTGACGTGGCGATCGAGGAGCTGCGCCTCGACGGGTTCGCCGTCGGTGACCACTTCCGGATTGCGGACGCTGTCAAACGGGAGCTGACGCGGCTGATAACCGAGCAGGGGCTTGGCGGCCGAGCGAGCCAGCCGGCCAAGGACTCTGCCCGTGATCTTCCGTTACAACATTCGCGGGTCGAGCCGCTTGGCGGTCGGTCAACTGTCGCCAGTCTGGATGCAGGGTCGTGCAGTATTCCGCCAGGTGCGAGCGCGACCACAATCGGCGATCGGGTCGGGCGGGCGGTGCACGAGTCGTTGTCGGGGAAAACGAGATGAGGGCCGAAAAACAGATCGCGCCGGCAGCCTCTGCGTTCCGACCTGCTCGGATCACTCACGGCGTCCTGCTGCAACGCAAATGCGCCTGCGGTCGCGCAGCGGGCCCGGCAGGCGAGTGCGAGACCTGCAAGCAGAACGGGAAGACGCTGCAGCGCCGGACCCATGGCAGCGGTGCGCCGGACGCTGTGCCCGGCATCGTGCACGATGTGCTGCGGTCGCCCGGGCAGCCGCTCGATCCGGCCATGCGCACGGTCATGGAAGCCCGGTTCGGACATGACTTCAGTCGCGTGCGCGTGCATGCAGACGAGTGTGCGGCAGAATCGGCACGGGCGGTGGACGCGCTGGCCTACACCGTCGGGCCGCATATCGCGTTTGCCGCCGGACGCTATGCACCTGTCTCAACCGAGGGTCATGCGCTGCTCACACATGAACTCGTGCATGTGATGCAACAGAGCAGCGCGCCCGAGACTGCCCCGTTCCGTATCGGCACGCCTGCGGACGCCGCGGAACGCGAAGCAGACGCCTTCTCACGATCGATCGAAGCCGGCCGACCCTTCGGGTCGTTGAGCCACATTGATGAACCACACTCGGTGGCGCGCCAGGAGGCCCCCATCGATGACGTCGTGGAGCAGGGAGAGGAACAGCAGACGGAAGAAGAATCACAGTTGGAACCAGCACGCAAAATAGCAAAAACGACGGCGGAAAAAGCGGAAGAAGAGAGAGCAAAAGAAAGGAAGCCGGTGGGGCCGAGCGGGCGACCCGGAATGCGCGAGACCACCGAGGCAACACCCCTAGTTCCGTACCCGAG
>JBPYEE010000699.1:0-14619 GCA_051985095.1 Vicinamibacterales bacterium
CGAAACGTGTGCTTCACGATCCGGTCTTCGAGCGAATGGAACGCGATCACCACGAGCCGGGCGCCGGCGCGGAGCCGCCGGACGGCATCCGCCAAAAACCGATCGAGTCCTTCGAGCTCGCGGTTGACCCAGATTCGCAGCGCCTGGAACGTTCGCGTCGCGGGATCGAGCCGGGCGGGTCCCCGGCGCGGCATGACGCGTCGCACAATCGATGCCAGTCGGCCAGTCGTCGCGATCGGCGATTCCCGGCGGGCTTCGACGATGGCGCGCGCGATCCGGCGGGAAAAGCGTTCTTCGCCGTATTGAAAGATCGCGTCGGCCAGCTCGCGTTCCGTGGCGCGCGCCACAAGATCGGCGGCGGTGTCAGCACCCGACCGGTCCATCCGCATGTCGAGCGGTTCGTCGCGCTGGAAGCTGAATCCCCGGCCGGGCGCGTCGAACTGCAGAGATGAGACGCCGAGATCGACAACGGCGCCGTCGATGTGCTCGATCCGGCGTGCGTCGAGAACCTCGGCGAGGGTGCGGTAATCGGCGTGGACGAGTTCGACGCGATCGCGCCACGGGCTCAGTGTGTCGCGCGCGAAGACCAGCGCCTCCACGTCCCGATCGAAGCCAATGAGGCGCGTGGCACCGTGTTCGAGCAGCGCGCGGGCATGGCCACCCAGCCCGACCGTACAATCCACAAACAGGCCGCCGTGTTCCGGACGGAGGTGATGCAGCACTTGAGCCGTCATGACGGGAAGGTGCCTCATCAGATTCCGAAGTCGGCGAGCGCGCGGGCGTCCTCGTCGGTATAGGGCTCGCGCTGCAGCTTGGTGAGGAACCGGTCGTGGTTCCAGACATCGAGATAGTTGTACTGGCCGAGGACGTCGACATCGCCGGCCATCGTGGCCGTCTCACGCAGCCGCGCGGGAATCACCACGCGTCCCTGCGCGTCCAGCTCGGCGACCTGGCCGAAGAAGTTCACGCGATCGAGGAAGCGCAGGCGCGATGGGTGGGCGGACGGCATCTGTCCGAGCTTCTGTTCGATCTCGGTCCACACAGGCATCGGATAAATGCGGACGTACTCACCCGAGAGGCTTGTCAGGAACACCTCGCGGCCGTACTTGGTCTCGAGGAGCGAGCGAAAGACGTTCGGCACCTTGAGTCGACCCTTGTCATCGATCCGGGTCACCTCGTGACCCCTAAACACGAGACACCTTCCCCCTCAGACCACTTTCACCCACAAAACTCCACCGAGATAGTAGGAGACGACTCCCCATCTGTCAACCAGCAAAACTGTTAGCATCAGTAAGTTACGCCAAATTTTCTCCCTTTCATCGCCTCGGACGGGCTGGGCCGGGTTCCTCCACACGACGCCCGGTGCCGTCGGCCGGATAGTGGTACCATCCGCCCTTTTGACCGATGCTGCGGGCAGCGCTGATTGGACTCGGATCGACCGGCAAAACCACGCTTTTTCAGCTCATGACCAGCGCCCGCGAGACCGCGAAGGGATCGCACGGCAAGGGCGAGACGCTGGTCGGGATCTCGAAGGTGCCGGATCCGCGCCTCGACACGCTCACCGCTCTGTACAACCCGCGCAAGCGTGTGCCGGCCACGATCGAGTTCACCGACCTCGCCGCCCCCGGCGCCGCCGGTGCGGCCAAGACGCTCGTCGATGTCGCGGCGTACAAGAACGCCGATGCGCTGGTGCACGTGGTCCGCGCCTTTCAAGATCCCGCGGTGCCGCATCCGGCCGGTTCGATCAATCCCGCCCGGGACGCCCAGACGATGGAGGACGAACTGATCCTCGCGGACCTCGCGGTGGCCGAACGGCGGCTGGAACGTCTCGAGAAGGATCTGAAACGCGCCAAAACGCCCGAACTCGAGCGGGAGCGCGACGTCATCGTGCTCTGCACACGCGCGCTGGCGGAGGGCAAGCCGCTCAGGTCGATCGAGCTCACGGGCGACGATTTCAAACGGCTCCGCGGATTCCAGTTTCTGTCCGCGAAACCGCTGCTCATCGTCATCAACCTCGACGAGGCAGCACCCGTCGCCGGCGCGATCGAGGCGGCCGGCCTGGTGCCCTTTCTGTCACGCGCGTCGACGGGCGCCGTCGCGGTCTGCGCCCGGATCGAGCTGGAGATCGCCCAGCTCGACGCGGCCGACGCCGCCGCCTTCCTCGCCGACCTGGGACTGACCGAATCCGGCCTCGATCGCGTGATTCGGGCCAGCTACGATCTGCTCGGGTACATTTCGTTTTTCACCGTCGGCGACGACGAGTGCCGCGCGTGGTCGATCCCCCGCGGCACGCCGGCGCAGCTTGCGGCGGGCGAAATCCACAGCGACATCCAGCGGGGCTTCATCCGCGCCGAGGTGGTCAGCTACGATGCGCTGACCGCGCGCGGGTCGATGGCCGCATGCCGCGACCATGGCGAAGTCCGCCTGGAAGGCAAGGACTACATCGTCCGGGACGGGGACATCATCAACGTCCGGTTCGCGACATGACCAGGACGGTGCTGGTCTGCGAGGCGCAGGTGCCGCTGGTCCACGGCGGCGCGGAACTGCACGTCGGCGCGCTCGTCGGCGAGCTGCGGCGACGCGGCTATCGTGCCGAGCGCGTGTCGATCCCGTTCAAGTGGTACCCGAAGCCCGAGCTGCTCGCGCACGCCGCCGCGTGGCGGCTGGTCGATCTGACGGAATCCAACGGCGAACGGATTGACGCGGTCATCGCGACGAAGTTTCCGACCTACTTCGTGCGGCACCCGCGCAAGGTCACCTGGCTGTTCCACCAGTACCGCGCGATTTACGATCTGTGCGGCACGGCGTTCAGCGAGTTTTCTCATGACGAAGCCGACCTGCGGCTGCGCGACAAGCTGATCGCGCTCGACAACGAAGTGCTCGCCGAATCGACGCGCCTGTTCGCGAACGCGCGCAACACGGCGGCGCGCCTCGCCCGCTACAACGGGCTCACGGCGGAGCCGCTCTATCACCCGCCGCCGCTCTCCGGCCTGCTGCGCTTCGGCCCGTTCGGCGACTACGTCCTGTCGGTCGGCCGCCTCGAGGGCAACAAGCGCGTCGAGCTGATCATCCGCGCAATGACGCACACCGATGCCGAGACCCGCCTCCTCATCGCGGGCGATGGCCAGCTGCGGACGCATCTCGAAACGATCGCCGCGCAGGAGCACCTCTCGCACCGCGTGTCGTTCGCGGGCGCGGTCGCGGCGGACCAGCTCGTCGAGCTGTATGCCGGCGCGCGCGCGGTGGTGTTTCCGCCGTTTGACGAGGATTACGGCTACGTCACCCTCGAGGCGTTCCTGGCAGGCAAGCCCGTGATCACCACGACCGACGCCGGAGGTCCGCTCGAATTCGTCGAGCACGGCGTCACCGGCCTGGTCGTGGCGCCGACACCGGAAGCGCTCGGCGCAGCCATCCGCGAGCTCGCGTCCAATTCCGAGCGGGCTCACGTGCTGGGCGCTGCCGGGTTCGAACGGGCCCGCCGCATCACATGGGACGGCGTCGTAGAACGGCTGCTCGCCGATGGGTGATGCCGCCGCCCGCGCGACGTCGATCGTGATTCCGGCGTTCAACGAAGCGGCGTCGATCGATCCCCTCGTCGCCGCGCTGCGCGCCGCGGCGCCCTGGCACGAAATCCTCGTCGTCGACGACGGCTCGACCGACGACACCGGCGGCCGGGCGGCGGCGGCCGGGGCGCGTGTGGTCAGGCATCCGTACAACAAGGGCAACGGCGCCGCCGTCAAGAGCGGCATCCGTCACGCGACCGGCCGCTTTATCCTGATCCTCGACGCCGACGGCCAGCACCGCCCGGCCGACGCGATCCGGCTCGTGTCGCAGCTCGAGACGTACGACCTCGTGGTCGGTGCGCGCGCCCACCACACACAGGCGAGCACCACCCGCCGCCTCGGCAATGCGCTGCTGAACGCCCTCGCGAGTTACCTGACCGCACATCACATTCCGGATCTGACGTCGGGATTCCGGGCGGCCCACCGCGAACGGCTCCTCGAATTTCTGCACCTGCTGCCCAACGGGTTCTCGACGCCAACGACGACGACGCTGGCGTTCATCAAGGCGGGGTACAGCGTGCGGTTCGAGCCGATCGACGCGGCCGTGCGCGCAGGCGCGTCGAAGATTCGCCTCGGTCCCGACGGAGTCCGCTTTGTCTTGATCCTGCTCAAAGTGATCACGATCTTCAGCCCGCTGCGGATCTTCGTCCCGATCAGCGTCGCCTCGTTTCTGCTCGGCGCCGCGTATGCGGCCTGGACGATTGCCACGCAGGCCCACGTGACCAACTCCTCGGTGCTGCTGATTCTCGGCAGCGTGGTCATCTTCCTCGTGGGTCTGATCTCAGAACAGATTTCGTCCCTCAGGTTCGAGGGACGATCCTGACCCGCGTCGGATCGTCGACGGCGTCGTGCCCGATGGCTCCCTCGCCGACGTCGAGATGCTGGACGCGCGACGAGGGCGCCGGATGGATGTCGAACGGCATGCGGGTCGGTCATCGATGTCGCGCGCGGTGATCGCTCGGTCCGGCGTGGCGTCCCGGCGCGGCGCGGGGCCGCCTCCGCTGAGCGCGTTTCGTGCTATGGTTGGGGGGCTTTTCGACCATGTCAGGTTCGCCTGCCCGGACCGCCGCGGGTCTGACTGTCTTCTTTCCGGCGTACAACGACAGCGGCACGATCGCGAGCATGGTCATTCGCGCTGTCCAAGCTGCGTCGGTGCTGACACCGGACTACGAAGTCATCGTCGTCAATGACGGCAGCGTCGACGCGACGCCGCAGATCATCGACGAGCTCGCGCGGACCTATCCGCGGGTTCGCGCGGTGCATCATCCGGCGAACTGCGGCTACGGGGGCGCGCTGCAGACGGGGTTTCGATCGGCCACGAAGGAGCTGATTTTCTATACCGACGGCGACGCGCAGTACGACCCGGCGGAGCTGTCGCTGCTGTGGGACCAGATGACGCCCGACGCCGATCTCGTGAACGGCTACAAAATCAGCCGATCCGATCCGCTCCACCGGATCATCATCGGCCGCCTGTACCACCACATCGTCAGCGTGATGTTCGGCCTGTCGGTGCGCGACGTCGACTGCGATTTCCGCCTGATGCGTCGGCGCATCTTCGAGCGGATCAACCTCGAAAAGACGAGCGGCGTGATCTGCCTCGAGATGATGAAGAAGATCACCGACGGCCGCTTCAAGATCGTCGAGGTGCCGGTGCACCACTACCACCGCGCGTTCGGAAAATCGCAGTTCTTCAACTTTCGGCGGATCTTCAAGACCGGTGTCGACGTGCTGCGTCTGTGGGTCGAGCTGGTCATCCGCCGCAAGCACCTGCGCAGCGACGCGCGGCCGCTGGTCGCGCGGTCGTGACGGTCGATTACCGCGCGTTCTATCGCGGCCGGCGCGTGATGATCACCGGCGGCCTCGGATTCATCGCCAGCAACCTGGCGCGGCAGCTCGTCGACGCCGGCGCCGCCGTGCTCCTGGTCGACTCGCTCATCCCTGACCACGGCGGCAATCTTTTCAACATCGACGGGATCGCCGATCGGGTGCGGATCAACATCGCCGATATCCGGCAGCAGAGCACGATGAACTGCCTGGTGCGGGGGTGCGAGGTCATTTTCAACCTCGCCGGACAGGTCAGTCATATCGACAGCATGCGGGATCCCTACACGGACCTCGACATCAACTGCCGCAGTCAGCTCACGATTCTCGAAGCCTGCCGCTACCACAATCGGGAGGTGAAGCTCGTGTTCGCCGGCACGCGGCAGGTCTACGGGCGCCCCGATTCGCTGCCGGTCGACGAAACGGCTCTCGTGCGGCCGACCGACGTCAACGGCATCAACAAGGCGGCGGGAGAGTACTACCATCTGGTCTACAACAGCGTCTTCGGGATCCGGGCGTGCTCCCTGCGGCTGACCAACGTCTACGGACCGCGGCAGCTCGTCAAACACAGCCGGCAGGGATTCATCGCCTGGTTCATCCGCCTGGCCGTCGAAGGCAAGACGATCCCGATCTATGGCGACGGCTCACAGCGCCGCGATTTTGTGTACGTCGACGATGTGGCGGACGCATTCCTGCGGGCCGGCGCGTTGGACGCCTGCAACGGCGAGGTGTTCAACGTCGGCGGCGACGAGGCGATTACGATTCGCGAGCTGACGGCACTCCTGCTGCGCGTTGCCGGGTCTGGATCGGTGACGTACGTCGAGTGGCCGACCGACAAGAAGGCGATCGACATCGGGGACTTCTACTCCGATTCAGTGAAGTTCCGCCGGACGACTGGCTGGCAACCCGCCGTGGGGCTGGCCGACGGCCTTCGGCGCACCGTCGACTTCTATCGGCAGCATCTCGATCGATATCTCTCGCCCGACGATCGGCAGCCGGCCGCGGAGCCCGTGTGACGGCGGCGCGCATCCCGTTCCTGTCGCTCCGGCCCGGCGAAGACGCTGACGATCTGCGTGCGGCCGTCGCGCGGGTCATCGCCGCCGGATGGTTCATCCTCGGCCCTGAAGTGGAGGCGTTCGAGGTGGAGTTTGCCGAGGCCTGCCGCGCCGCGCACGCGGTCGGCGTCGGGAGCGGCACCGACGCGATCGCGCTGATCCTGCGCGCGCTCGGCATCGGTCCGGGTGATGAAGTCATCACCTCGCCGCTGTCGGCCGCGTATTCGGCGCTGGCCATCATGCAGGTCGGCGCGCGGCCGGTGTTCGCCGATATCGATCCCGTCCGCCTGACCATCGCCCCCTGCGGCATCGACGCCGCGATCACGGCGCACACCCGGGCCATCCTGCCGGTCCATCTCTACGGTCAGCCGGCCGAGATGACGGCCATCGCGCGCATCGCCTCCCGCCACGGGCTGGCGCTGGTTGAAGATTGCTGTCAGGCGCATCTGGCCACCGCCGACGATCGGCCGGTGGGCACCATCGGAATCGCCGGCGCGTTCAGTTTCTATCCGACCAAGAACCTCGCCGCCCTCGGCGACGCCGGCGCCGTCGTCACCAATCAGGCGACGCTGGCCGACGCCGTCCGGCGCCTGCGAAACGGCGGTCAAACCGACCGTTATCACCACGCGACATTCGGCGTGAACTCGCGCCTCGACGAGATCCAGGCGGCGATCCTGCGCGCGCGGCTGCCGCGGCTCGCCGGATGGACGGGGCGGCGGCGTGCGCTCGCCGAGCGGTACCGACGGCGGCTCCGGGACGCGGCGCTCGTCGTGCCGCCGGCGGTGGATCCCGGACACGTCTATCATCTGTTTGTCGTCTGCAGCGACACGCGCCGCGCGCTGCAGGAGCGGCTGTGCGCGCGCGGAATCGACACGCTGATTCACTACCCGGTGTCGATTCCGCGGCAGGCGGCGCTCGCCGGCGAGTCGCCGGCGCCCTGCCCGCATGCGGACCATGCCTGCGCCGAGGTCCTGTCGCTGCCGCTGTACCCGGCCCTCAGCGACGAGACGGTCGACGAGGTCGCGGCGGCCGTGTGTGCCGCAACGAAAGGACAGCCCGAGTGCGCGCGTTAGTGACCGGCGGAGCCGGCTTCATCGGATCGCATCTGTCAGAAGCCCTGGTGACGCAGGGCCATCAGGTCCTGGTGCTCGACAACCTGTCGACCGGATCGATCGACAACATCGCGCATCTGAAAGGGCAGAACGGATTCGAGTACTTCGTCGACAGCGTCAACAACGAGCCGCTCCTGGCCGAGCTGATCGATCGCAGCGATGTCGTGTTCCACCTGGCGGCCGCGGTCGGCGTGAAACTGATCGTCGAGCAGCCGGTCCACACGATTGAGAACAACGTGCACGGCACCGAAGTCGTGCTGAAGCACGCGAACAAGAAGAAGAAGCTCGTGGTGATCGCGTCCACCTCCGAGGTGTACGGCAAGAGCGACGATGTGCCGTTTCGGGAGGACTCGGACCTGGTCATGGGCCCGACGCCCAAGCACCGGTGGGCCTATGCGTGCAGCAAGGCGATCGACGAATTCCTCGCCCTCGCGTACTGGAAGGAGCGAAAGCTGCCGGTGATCATCGTGCGGTTCTTCAACACGGTGGGGCCGCGGCAGACCGGGCAGTACGGCATGGTGATCCCCAATTTCGTCCGGCAGGCGCTGGCCGGCGAGCCGATCACGGTATTTGGCGATGGCACGCAGTCGCGCGCGTTCACCCATGTCACCGACGTCGTCGGCGCGCTGCTCAAGCTCGTCGCTGTGCCGCAGGCGGTGGGCCAAGTCATCAATATCGGCAACACGGAAGAGATTCCCATCGCGCGGCTCGCCGAACGTGTTCGCGACCTGACCGGGTCGAATTCGCCGATCAAGTTCGTGCCCTACGACCAGGCGTATGAATCGGGCTTCGAAGACATGCCGCGGCGGGTGCCCGACCTGAGCCGCGTCAAAGCCCTCATCGGCTACGAGCCGCGGCTGACGCTCGACGACATCCTCACACAGGTCATCGACTACTTCCGGAAGAAGTAACCGGGGTGGCTTGGAAGGTCCAAACCAGGCGCGTATACTGGGCGGCAAGGTTGTTTATGAAGGCTCTACGAATCGGCACCGCTGCGGCCGCGATCCTCGCGCTCAGTTCGTCTGCCTTCGCCGACGTGACGCTGACGATTCAGGATGGTCGGGTGACACTGGTCGCGAAGGATGCGACGGTGCGTCAGATCCTCATGGAATGGGCGCGGATCGGTCGGACGACGATCGTGAACGTCGAGCGGATCCCGGGCGGACCACAGACGATCGAGCTCAAAAATGTGCCCGAAGCCGAGGCACTCGAGATCCTGCTGCGTGCGATCAGCGGCTACATGGCGGCGCCGCGCGCGGTGGGCGCGCAGGCGTCCACCAGCGTCTCGCAATTCGATCGCATTGTCGTCATGCCGACCACGGCCGCGCCCAAGCCTCCGGCGAGCGCCGCGGCGCCTGGGCAGCAGCCCGTGTTCGCGCAGCCGCAGCTGCCGCGCGCGGGGGATGATGACGCGCTCGAGCAACAGCCAGCCGGAGCGCCCGGGGCGCCGGCGCGCGGCCCGATCTTCAATCAGTTCCCGGCACCGCAACCCGGCAATCCGCAACTGATCAATCCGGCGACCGGGCAACCCTTTGGCGTGTCGCCACCCGGCGCTCCGCAGCCGTTCAATCCGGCCCAGACGGCCCCGAGGGTTGAAGGGGCACCGCCGCCCCCACTGCCCCCGCCGCCGGGCGTCCCGACCGCGCCGGCGACCGGCGTGGCGGTGCCGGGCATGGTCGTACCGGCGCCGACCGTACCAGGGCAACCCGCCGTCCCCGGACAGGTCATTCCACCTGGCACCGTCATTCCGCCGGGCGTCATTCAGCCTGGTGTCGTTCAACCTGGTGTCGTGCAGCCCGGTGTCGTCCAGCCCGGTCAACCGCGACGACCCAATGGCAACGAGTCGCCATAGTTCGTCACTCAATTGCCATTCGTCGATGACGTAAACGCGGCGATCGCCGATGCGATGCGGAGGCGGGATGCCGTACGGCTTGGCGCCCTGCGGATGCTGAAGGCCGCGCTCATGAACCGCGAAGTCGAGCGGGGCCACGCCCTCGACGACCAGGAGGCTCGCCAGGTGGTCACGTCGCTCGTCAAGCAGCGGCGCGATTCCATTGAGCAATTCACGGCCGGAGGGCGCCCCGATCTGGCCGATAAGGAGGCGGCGGAGATTCGCGTGCTGGAGTCCTACTTGCCGCCGGCGGCCGACCCTGCGGTGATCGAACGCGCGGTGACGGATGCCGTCAGCGAGACCGGCGCGTCGTCACCGAAGGATATCGGCCGCGTCATGAAAGCCGCGCTGGCCAAGCTCGCCGGCCAGACCGTGGACGGCAAAATCGTCAACGAACTCGTTCGTCAGAAGCTGTCGAGGCCCTAGGTTCGTCCTTTTCTATTCAGGTACAAAAGTTGCGTGGTACGATGCGGGCTTCCCGCATGCGACGTTCGACTTCACCGTACGTTTCGTCATTTTCCTTCGGGCCCGGCCCCGTTTCGACGGCAATGAAGGCGCTCATCGGCGCCAACGTCGCGATGTTCATTCTCACGACGTTCGTGCAATCCCTCGTGCCGAAACTTGGGCTGGTGCCCGTCTACGTCCTCCGTGACTTCTGGCTGTGGCAGCTCGTCACCTACATGTTCCTGCACGGGGGCATCTTCCACATCCTCTTCAACATGCTGGCCCTGTGGATGTTTGGAGCTGAGCTGGAGCGGATGTGGGGCCCCCGCTATTTCCTGAAGTTTTATTTCGTGACGGGCGTCGGCGCCGGCCTGCTGACGGTGCTCTTCTCCCTGCTGCCGTTCGAATTCGCCCAACAGCTGCAACGGTCCATTGTGATCGGCGCGTCGGGCGCCATCTACGGATTGTTACTCGCCTACGCGCTGTACTTCCCGGATCGGCTGATCTACATGTACTTCGTCTTCCCGATGCGGGCACGGGTGTTTGTGGCCATCATGGGCGCGATTGCGTTCTTTTCGTCCATCAGCGAAGTCGGCGGCGTGGCGAATGCAACGCACCTCGGCGGGCTGCTCGTGGCCTATCTGTTTCTGAAGAGCTCACCCACGCACCCACTCGCCGAACTCAAGTACCGGTATCTGAAATGGAAGATCAACCGAGTTCGGCGCAAGTTTGACGTGTACTCCGGCGGGCGCGCCGACGACTGGGACCGCCGCGTGCACTAGCGCGCCGGCGGCTCGCTTTTCGCCTTTCTTGATGTCTGCGTTCGCGTCGAGCCGGCCAGCGTGAGCGCCAGGGTTCCCCCCAGCACCGGCAACCCGTAGCCGCTCGTCAGAAAGCTGTACTTGAAGAGCGCGGCGCTGGCGAACTGGAAATTGAGCGCCATGAAAAACGCGATGAACGCAAACAGTGGCGTGGCGAATCCGGCGATGAGCGCGACGCCGCAGGTCAGCTCGCCGAGCGGCACGAGCCGCGCGAAATACGCGACCCACGGCAACGCGACACGCGACAGATAGCGGCCGCTCAGCGACAGCGGCGACACGGTGTGCGCCCAGCCGGTCAGCTCGGTCGCGAGGAGCGCCGGGTTCACCAACCACCTGATCTTGCTGAGGCCTTCGAAGAGAAAGAAGACGCCCAGGGAGACACGGAGCACCGTCAGGCCGGCTCGCGATCGATCTAGCGCCATGGGGTCTCCGCTCGGCGCCGCGTGCCGCGACGCCGCATCATCGCTGTCCGTGCTCGTAGGCCATCTGTTTCAGGGCCGCTATTCGCTGGGCCATCGGCGGGTGGGACGCGAACAGGTTCGACCAGAACCCCTCTGCGCGCAGGTTCGCCTGACGACCCAGCGGATCGGCGATGCACAGGTGCGCCGAACCGCTCTTGATGGCGCGCGTCGGCTCCACCGCCGCTTCGATCTTCTCGAGGGCGCGCGCCAGGCCGAGCGGGTCCCGCGTGAGCTCGGCGCCCGACGCATCGGCCAGGTATTCGCGTTTGCGGGACACCATCATGGCCAGCATCTGCGCGACGAGCGGCGCCACGATGATCGCCACGATCCAGATGACGAAGAAGATCGCGCCGGCCCACCCGCTGCCGTCCTCGCGATCGTCGTCGCGGCGCCGCCCGCCGCCCCACCACATGCCGCGGCGCGACCAGTCGGCAATCAAGGCGACGGCGCCGACCAGCGCGGCGACGATCGTCATCACGCGGGTGTCGAGATTCCGGATGTGGCTCATCTCGTGCGCGACGACGCCCTGCAGTTCCTCGCGGTCGAGCGCCTCGAGCAGTCCGCGCGTCACGGCAATCGACGCATGACCGGGTCCCCGGCCCGTGGCGAAGGCATTCGGATCCATGTCCGGCACGATGTAGACGCGCGGGCGCGGGATGCCGGCTGCGATGGCCATCTCGTCGACCACGTTGTCGAGCTGCCGGAACTTCAGTTTCTCCGCGTCCCCGGCCTGCGCTTCGAGTTCTTCAATCGGCCGGGCGCCGCTCGAGAGCAACACCGCCCGATCCCCGTTGAAATAACTGGCCGCCGCGCCGATCGATCCCGCGGCGAGCGCCAGGAGCGTGCCGACGGGCACGGCGCCGCCCAGCCCCCCGATGTACAGGGAATCGAAGCCGAGCCCGAGGACGAGCAGGAACCCGACGAAGGCCGCCAGGATCAGCCACGTCTTGCGGCGGTTGGCCCGCTGCTGGTCGTAGATGTTCATGACACGCGAGGAACCGATCCTCCGGGGGCGATCCGAGGACCCTTCAGCGTCGCGACAGATCCACGACCGGCACGTCGCGATCGCCGGCCTCGGTGATCTCGAACAGCTCCGCCGGCTTGAAGCCGAACATGTTCGCGAACATCGCCGTCGGAAACACCTGTTGCGCCGTGTTGAACTGCGTGGCGATGTCGTTATAGAACTGGCGGGCGAATCCGACCTTGTTCTCGGTCGTCGAGAGTTCCTCCTGGAGCATCTTCACGTTGTCGTTCGACTTCAAGGTCGGATAGTTCTCCGCGACGGCGAACAGCCGTCCGACGGCGCGCGACAGCTCGCCCTCCTTCTGCGCCGCGTCGGCCGGGCCGGTGGCCGTCAGGGCTTTGGCGCGCGCCTCCATCACTGCCGTCAGGGTGTCCCGCTCGAAGTCCATCGATCCGCGGACCGCGTTGACGAGATTCGGAATCAAATCGTGGCGCCGCTTCAGCTGTACGTCGATCTGCCGCCAGCCGTTCGCCACCTGGTTGCGCAGCGAGACGAGCCGGTTGTAGCTGGCGATCGCCCAGATGACCAGCGCAATGACGATCAGAAGGAGGATGAGTCCTGGCATAGGTCACCGGTGAAAGTAGTCGTCGGTATGATCGAGCCAGTCCTGCCGGATCGGACTGAACAGGTCCAGCTCGAACGTGTCGTCGAGCGCTTCGGCCTGATGCTCGACCCATGACGGAATGTGCAACACCTCGCCCTCGCGGACGGTGATCTCCTCGCCGCCGATCAGGAACTTCAGGGCGCCCTGCAGGATATACGTCATCTGCTCGCTCTCATGCGAGTGCATCGGCACGAGGCAGCCGCGTTTCAAGTAAATCTGCGCAATCATCTCGCGCTCGCCCGTCACGAGTTTGCGCGACAGCATTTCGGTCACTTTTTCGAGCGCGATCTCGTCCCATCGATGGAGCCGAACCGTCTGAGTGGTCATGCGGTGGAGCATATACCAATGGGCAGAGGTGTGTGATACTTTGGTCACGGCATGAAGGCCGTTCTCAACGGGCGAGACGCCACAGCCGCCGCCGCGCTCGACGGTCTCACACGCGACGAACTCCTCTCCGTTTACCGCTGCATGCTCTTGTCGCGACGCCTCGACGACAAGGAGATTCAGCTCAGGAACCAGAGTCAGATTTTTTTCCAAATCAGCGGCGCCGGCCATGAAGCCATCGGCGTCGCCGCCGGTCTGGTCCTCAAGCCCGGGTACGACTGGTTCTGCCCGTACTACCGCGATCGGGCGCTGTGCCTGCAGCTCGGCATGACCCCGCTCGAGATGCTGCTGGCTGCCGTGGGCGCCAGAGATGATCCGAGCTCCGGCGGGCGTCAGATGCCGTCGCACTGGGGGTATCCGGCGCTGAACATCATCTCGGGATCGAGTCCGACGGGCACGCAGGTGCTGCACGGGGTCGGCGCGGCGGAGGCCGGCGTCATTTACAGCCGCGTGCGGGAGATCCCTGATCGCGATCGCCGGTTCCACGCCGACGAGGTCGTGTTCGTGTCGCTCGGCGATGGCGCGACGAGCGAGGGGGAGTTCTGGGAGGCGCTGAACGTCACATGTATCAAACAGCTGCCGGTGCTGTTCGTCGTCGAAGACAACGGCTACGCGATCTCGGTGCCCGTCGAGGCCCAGACCGCTGGCGGTGACATCTCGCGGCTCGTCCGATCGTTCCCGGGGCTGCACGTCGACTCGATCGATGGCACCGACTTCCTCACGAGCCTGCGCGCGATGCGCGAAGCGGCGGCGTACGTGCGCGCCCGGTCCGGCCCGGCGTTGCTGCACGCGCGCGTGACGCGTCCCTATTCGCATTCACACTCCGACGACGAGAAGCTGTACAAACCGCCGGCCGAACGCGAGGCCGAGGCGCGGCGCGACCCGATCCGCCGGCTCGCCGACCTCCTGAAAGAGCATCAGCTCGCCACCGCGGATCAGCTGTCGGCGATCGCCGCCGAGGTCGACCGGGAGGTCAACGACGCGGCGCTCCAGGCGCTGGCGGCGCCCAGGCCGGAAAAGAAGAGCGCGGAGTGGTGGCTGTTTTCACCAGACGTCGACCCGACCTCGGCAGCGTTCGAGACCGATCCGCAGCCGGAGGGCAAGCCGGACACCATGGTGGCGGCCATCAATCGCACGCTCAAAGACGAAATGGCCCGCGACGCGCGGATCGTCGTCTTCGGCGAAGACGTCGCCGACGCGAGCAAGCGGGACGCCTTGTCGCTCGTGCCGGGCAAGGGCGGCGTCTTCAAGCTGACGCACGGCCTGCAACGCCTGTACGGCGACGATCGGGTGTTCAACACGCCGCTGGCCGAAGCGAGCATCGTGGGCCGTGCCATCGGCATGGCGGCGCGGAAGCTGAAGCCGGTTGTCGAGATCCAGTTCTTCGACTACATCTGGCCGGCGTTCATGCAGATTCGCGACGAGCTGACGATGATGCG
>JBPYEE010000700.1:0-4006 GCA_051985095.1 Vicinamibacterales bacterium
CTGGTGCTCGGCGCCGGGCGCGCCTGACTCGTCGTCCGCGCCGTCCACGCCACTAGTCCGATGGCCGCCACCGCTGCGATCGGCGCGGCGCGCTTGAGTGTCCTTCGCATCTGCCTCTCCAAAATAAACGGAGAGCCCGCCAAGCATGCTATGGAGCTGCACGCTCGGCGAGCTCTGCGTTCACCCTCTGTGAACGGTGCCTGCTAGGCTGCGGCGGTCGTCGTCTTCTTGGCGAGGACGTCGCCGAAGACCTTGACCGCCTTCTGCATCTCTTCCATCGTACCGAGCGAGATGCGCGCGTGCGTCTTTTCGTACGGCGGAAAGTCGCGCCCGACGAGCACATTCTTGGCGCGGCACGCATCGCGGAATTCCTTGGCCGGCACGCCCGTTTCGACGAACATGAAATTCGCCTGGCAGTCGGCCGGCTTCATCCCGCGATCCTTGAACCACTTCGTCGCGAACTCCCGCACCGCTTTGTTGCGGTTGCGTTCGTTGGTCGTGAAGCTCGCATCCTGTCCGATTGCGACCGTCGCCGCCGCCAGCCCGAAGACGTTGAGCGATCCGGTGCCGCTCGGCGACGTCCACGGACGCAGTTTCCGCAGCGTGTCGGCGTGGCCGATCACGTAGCCCTGGCGGAGTCCCGCCATGCCGTACGCCTTCGAGAAGGTGCGGGCGACGAGGACGTTGGGATGCTCCAGGGCAAAGGGAACATGCGTGTCGTGGTCCGGGTCGGTGACGTAGTCGAAGTAGGCTTCGTCGACGAGGATTACGGTGTCGGGCGACTGCGCCGTCATTTTGGTCAGGAAGTCGCGCGTTGCTTTCATCCCGACGTAGGTCGACACCGGGTTGTTCGGGTTGCAATAGAACACGAGGCCGGCGCCTTTCGCCGCCGCCAGCATCGCGTCGAGATCCATTTTCAAATCGCCGTTCAGCTTCACGCCGCGTACGGGGTTGCCGATGAGCTCGGCATACCCGGCGCATTCCTCGTAAGTCGGAATCGTGCCGACGAGCGCCTTCGTCTTGGATGTGAAGACCTGAGTCGCGGCGCGGAGGATTTCGGTCGATCCTTCGCCGAGCAGGACGTTGTCGGTCTTTACTTTGAAGTGGCCGGCGACCGCCTCGGTCAGCTCGCCCACCTGGTTCGAGTAGCGGCCCGGCCGTTTGCCGCCGTCGAGCAGCGTGCGGAGCGAATCGAGCACTTTCGGTCCGGGACCAACCGGGTTTTCGTTGCTGGCGATGCAGATCACACCGGGACCGACCGCCTCGAGGTTCGGTTCAATCGCAGACCAGATGCTGTTCTCGCGGCCGCGGCCCCAGACGCTCGTGGTCAGCGCCGCGCCCGCTCCGATCCCGACAGTCTGAACGAATTGACGTCGTGACAGTGCCATCTGGTCCTCCTACTGCGCCTTTCCGGCCGTCGTCGTCGAGGGCCGGAGCACTTTGCGGAACACATCGGTGGCCTTCTGCATCTCGTCCATCGTCCCGATCGAGATACGAGCCCACTGCTTCTCGAGCGGCGGGAAGTCGCGGCCGACCATCACGCCTTCTTTGGCGCATCCCTCGCGGAACGCGGCGGCGGTCATCGTCTTGCCGATGTCGGTGAAGATGAAATTGGTCTGCGAGTCGGTCGACGAGTAGCCCATGTCGGCGAGTGCCTTGATGGTGAACTCGCGAACGCCCTTGTTGCGCGCGCTCTCTTCCTTGATGTGCTGCGGATCCTTGAGCGAGGCGACCGCGGCAGCGACGCCGAACGTATTGACGTTGTACGGCATCCGGTACCGCGCCATCCGGCGAATCGTCTCCGCTTGTCCGATCGCATACCCGATGCGGACGCCGGCCATTCCGTACGCCTTCGAGAACGTGCGGGCGACGACGACATTCGGCGTCGTCAGCGCGACCGGGATCGCCGTCTGGAACGCCGGATCGGTCGTGTAATCGCAGTACGCTTCGTCGATGAGAATCGCGGTTGAGGGCGACGTCTTGTGCACCTCCGCGATGAAGTTCTTGATTTCGTCGGCGGTGTTGATCGTCGCCGTCGGGTTGTTCGGGTTGCAGAGGTAGACCAGTCCCGCACCCTTGGTCAACGGCAGCAGCGCGCCGAGCTCGGTGCGCAGCGTCTTCTCGGCGACCGGTGCCGTTTTGACCGTCGCCTTCAGGACGTTCTGCGCAAACCCGGCCGGGTCGCCGTAGGTCGGCGACGGGATCACGAGGTGCTTGGTCGGCGACAGGAAGACTCGCGCCGAGTTTTTCAGCAACTCCTGCGATCCGACGCCCAGCACGACGTTCTCGCGCTTCGCGTTGTAGATCTTGGCGAGCAGGATCTCGAGATCCGCGTCAAGCGGCGTGCTGTTGAATGGATAGCGGTTCGCCTCGGGGAATTTTCCGAGGATCGCATCGATCGCCGCCTTGCCGGGACCGAGCGGGTTCTCGTTGCTGCTGATGCGGATGGCCTCCACTCCGGGTGGAAGGTTGGGACGCGCCATGCGAGCGCCGCCGTTGCGGTTCTGCATGAACTCCGCCACGAATTCTTCGTGGCCGCGAGCGGCCAACCACTCACGTGCGTGGTCGACCTTCCCACTCCTCAAACCCTGAAGGAAACCGCGGCGCGACACCGACATGAGCTCCTCCTTCAGTTACTGACCGAACGAAAGCACGGCGGGAATACTATGAAGCACACTGATGGGCAATCGGGCGGATCTTACGCCCCCTTCTCCCGAGGTGTCAATGAGTTGTGCTACTCTGATCGCGCCCTCCCAGCGGGTCTCGCGTTACAACTCGGTACATTGAGATGCCTATGCTGAACCGCTCTCTTCGTTTGTACCTTTGCGCGGCAGCGATCTGGGGTGCAGCTGCGCCGGCTCACGCGCAGTACAAGCCTCGGCCGCTCGACGATCCGGCCACCGGGGAGTCGTATCACATCGAGGGATCAGTCGGGATCTGGTTCCCCTCGAGTGACATCACCGTCGCGAGCGCCGGCAGCGGCGCGCTCACGGGTTTGGTGGGGACCTCGATCAATGCCCAAACCGATCTGGGCATGCCCTCCTCCGATCAGCTGCCGGAATTTCAGATCACGTTGCGACCGGTCCGAAATCACAAGTTGCGGATGCAGCTCATCCCCATATCGCCCAGCGGATCGGCGGTCGTGACGCGCGACATCGTCTTCAACGGTCAACGCTACCGCGTCGGCACGCCGGTCAACTCGACGCTCGACTGGAAGGCATGGCGGTTCGATTACGAATACGATTTCATCTCGAACAATCGCTCGTACGCCGGGTTGATCGCTGAAATGAAGTACACGGATGCGCGGGTCGATCTCGCGGCGCCGCAGCTGGGCCTCGCCGAGTTCGCGCAGGCGCGGGCGCCGATCCCCGCCCTCGGCGGCATCGTGCGCTACTACGTCATGCCGAACGTTGCCGTCACGGGTGAGTTCACCGGTTTCAAGATTCCGACGATCGACGGCAAGTACGGCGGGCATTACTTCGACGTCGACGTCTACGGGACGCTGAACTTCACCAACAATGTGGGGATTCAGGGCGGCTTCCGCGCCCTCGACCTGGGCTACCTGATCAAGGACGACACCGGCAGCTTTACGCTGCTCGGCCCGTACATCGCCGCCGTCCTGCGGTACTAGGCGCCGACGGCCGCCAGCTTGGCGAGGCGGCGGTCGGCCTCGAGCAGCGTTTCGTCTTTCTTGCAGAAACAGAACCGCAGCTTCGTGCGGCCGCGCGTCGAGTTCTGGTAGAAGCTGCTGCCGGGCACGGCGGCAACGCCGACGTCTTTCACCAGGTGCCGGGCAAACGCCACGTCGTCGTCAAATCCGAACGCGCCGATGTCGGTCATGATGTAGTACGCGCCGAGCGGCTTGTACACGGTGAAGTGATGCCGCTCGAGGATCTCGATGAGCGTGTCGCGGCGCCGCTGATAATCGGCTGCCAGCTGCCGGTAGTAGCCGTCGGGCGACGCCAGCGCCAGCGCACCGGCTTCCTGCAGCGGGGCGGCCGCCCCG